>DATCZF010000089.1:0-2597 GCA_036526055.1 Woeseiaceae bacterium | reverse complement strand
CCGTTCGGACTACGGGTTCGCCGGCCCTGCCGACCAGTTTCCCCAGGTACCGGGCAGGGTCACGAATGGTCGCTTCGTCCAGTTTGAGCAGGTTACCGGTAAGCATCAGCCCCCAGGTCGAGGCATTGACGAACAATGAATCGCTTTCGCCCAGGTGATCCTGCCAATTGGCAGAAGTGATCTTGTCGGCAATTAACTTGTCGGCCGTATCGGAGTCAGGAATTCTCAGCAAGGCCTCGGCAATACACATGAGCAGCACGCCTTCCTGGGACGACAGGTCATATTGCTGCAGAAACGCGTCGATACCGCCGTCCTTGCCCGTGTGCTTGCGAACGGCGCGAACCAGGTCGGCGGCTTGCTTGCTGGCCCTGGCCCTGGCAGCCTCGCCGGAATCGGCAATTTCCAGAAGTTGCTGAACCAGCGCCTGTTCGTCCGCCAGGTACTTGTCATTGATTCCAGATAACAACCCGGTCGGAACCTGGTACTGATCAGTGAATTTCATGCAAACAAACCGTTCATCAAAGGAATTAAGCCGTCTGGGCGGGAAATGCCCGCGATTATAGGGTATTGCGCTGCCACGCGGGGCAATAATTGCATCAGGAATTACCGCCGCGGCTGCGATCACGCAGCGCCCGACGGGTGCGTTTATCGGGCCTGCCTTCGGTCCTCGGCAGCAAACGGCGATCCAATTTCAGGGCTGCCGCCTTATCCTCCCGTCGGGTGCGCGAATCCGCATCCTCCGAGTACCAGAGCGGCGCATCTTTGGCCGGTCCGCGCGCTTCGGGAAGGGATAAGACGGTGACGGCGAACTGCAGCTGGTTTCGCAAGACAGTGACGCGCTCACCCACTCTGATCTTGCGGGCAATCTTAACGCGCTCTCCGTTCACTCGAACATGGCCGGCCTTGACGGCATCGGCCGCCAGGCTGCGAGTCCTGAAAAACCGCGTGTACCAGAGCCACAGGTCAATTCTGAGGGGGTCTTGAGGCTGTTCCTGCTGCATTTCAATCCTGCGTCATCTTTCGATTGTCCTGATATACTTTGCGTCCTTTGATGTTGGAGAGCAATCCCGTGTCCAGTCGTTTTTTCGAGCACCTGGCTGAGCAGACCGAAGCGCTCAAGGAGCAGGGCCTGTTCAAGACCGAGCGCCTGATCCATGGTCCGCAACAGGCAACCATCGACGTCAGCGCCAACGGCGCAGCTCATGAGGTAATTAACCTCTGTGCGAATAACTACCTGGGGCTCGCAAATCATCCGGCAATCGTTGCCGCCGCACACGACGCATTGAATGAGTTCGGTTACGGCATGGCGTCGGTCCGCTTCATCTGCGGTACGCAGACGATTCACAAGGAACTGGAAGCGCGTATCAGTGCATTTCTCGGCACCGAGGACACAATCCTGTACCCCTCGTGTTTCGATGCCAACGGTGGCCTTTTCGAGACGTTGCTCGATGAGCAGGACGCTGTAATCAGCGATGCCCTGAATCATGCCAGCATCATTGATGGCATCCGCTTATCCAAGGCCCAGCGATTCAGGTATCGCAATAACGATATGGATGACCTGGAAAGTCAGCTCAAGGCCGCAGCGGGATGCCGAAATCGGCTGATTGCCACTGACGGCGTATTTTCAATGGACGGCACGATCGCCGATTTGCAAAACATCTGCGACCTTGCAGAAAAATACGATGCCATGGTGATGATAGACGACTGTCACGCGACCGGCTTTCTGGGCAGAAACGGTCGTGGCACGCACGAATATCGTGACGTGATGGGACGTGTGGACATTCTCACCGGCACCCTCGGCAAGGCGCTTGGCGGAGCTTCGGGCGGTTATACGTCGGGACGTAAAGAGGCCATTGGCTGGCTGCGGCAACGCTCTCGTCCCTACCTGTTCTCAAATTCGGTGGCGCCCGCGATCGCGGCAACGTCAATCGCGGTACTGGACCTGGTCGAGTCCGATGCCGGTTTGCGCAACAAACTGCATGACAACGCCAAATATTTCCGCGACCGAATGACCACGCTCGGTTTCGACCTGAAACCCGGAGAACATCCGATAATTCCCGTGATGCTGGGTGATGCGCGCCTGGCCAGCGAAATGGCGGATCGGCTTTTGCAACATGGACTGTACGTCATTGGTTTTTCGTTTCCGGTAGTGCCACAGGGCCAGGCGCGGATTCGAACGCAAATGTCGGCCGGACTGGACAAACAACACCTGGATAAGGCGATCGAGGCATTTGCCACCGTCGGCCGCGAACTGCAACTGATTTCCTGAGGTAGGATTATGAAGGCACTCGTCAAAGCCAGGGCTGAACGCGGTATCTGGATGGAGAATATCGAGGAACCGTCGGTAGGCCACAATGACGTCCTGATCAAAGTCACCAGAACGGCAATTTGCGGCACCGATATCCATATTTACAAATGGGACGAGTGGGCTCGCAAGACGATTCCCGTTCCAATGGCCGTAGGCCATGAGTTTTGCGGCGAAATCGTGGATTTTGGCAGTGAGGTCGTCGGCTTCAATAGAGGCGACCGGGTATCCGCCGAGGGTAATGTCACCTGTGGGGTTTGCCGCAATTGCCGGGCCGGACGACGTCACCTTT
>DATCZF010000088.1:0-3268 GCA_036526055.1 Woeseiaceae bacterium | reverse complement strand
AAGGACAATTCCGTCCGATTGAGGAGAGTTACACAATGAAAATGATTACTTTACTTGGCGTTACGCTGCTGGCCGTGGCCATCGGCGCACCCGCCAGCCTGGTCGCACAGGAAGAGAAGGCCGAGGAAAAGACCTACATCTACGCAACCTACTTTTACTGCGATACCGCGACCGAAGACAAGGCGGACGAGTCGGTGAAGAAGAACTTCGTGCCGATCTACGACGCGGCAGTCGAGGACGGCACGCTCAATGCCTGGGGCTGGTTGTCACACAACATGGGCGGCAAGTGGCGCCGTATCCTGTATCGCACGTCGAACAGCATCGAGGCCCTGATGGCCGCCGAGCAGACCATCGGCAAGCGGATAGACGAGGCCATGGGCGACTCCGAAGACGATTTCGGCAAGTCCTGCAATGCGCATGACGACTACATGTGGCAGTCAGTGGCCGGCGGCGACGGCAGCACAGAGCGGGGCAAGGTGGGCATCTCCGTCTACCACGTCTGCAGCATGGCGGATGACCAGCGCATCGACGAGCTGTTCAAGAAGGTTTCCCAGCCGCTGCTGGAAAAGGCGGCGAGTGAAGGCAAGATTTCCTCGTGGGGCTGGAACAGCCATGTAATCGGGGGCCAGTACCGGCGCCTGGAAACCATGACGGCGCCCGACTATCCGAGCCTGCTGAAGGCCCGCGCCGAGCTCATCGCCACCATGTATGCCGACGGCGGCAACGCCGACGCCGCGGAGCTCGACAAGCTCTGCAGTTCCCACTCGGATTACCTGTGGAACATCGTGCACGAGAAAGCCGGCTCCTGAGGCCCTCGACACAGTACGAAAAAAACCCCGCTCCGGCGGGGTTTTTTTCATGCAGCGGTTTGCCGACAGTAAAGGGGTCAGAGGTCGTCCCAAGAAAGGGCTCTGACCCCCTTTTCACCCTTGCCCCCTCTCCCCTCATAACCCCGGGACCACTGCCGTTCGCTGCTGCTATCCCGTTTATTTTCCGCCACTGCGTGATAGATTGGCCGAATGAATTGGGGTGCCTGCAAGGCGACGGCCAAGTTCACATTGCTTAGTGCGCTCGGTGTGGTGGCGTTTTTCGTGCCGCTGGATATCGCGGGACGTTCAACCATCCTGATCGATCACCTGGTCACCGGGGTGGCGAGCAATGCGCCGACCTCAGCTGTCGTGTACACCGTTGTGCTCATTGCGTGGGGCGTGATCGATCCATTCCGGAACAGAACCTGGAACTCATCCAGGACGCAAATTGTCCTGTCGGTACTGCAGTGTCTTGCCATCCCGCTGGTCATCATGCAGCTGTCGGGAGTCGGGCCTGCCGCCATCATGGCTCCTGATATGTTGCCTTTCCTTTTCGATAAGCTCGCCGTTCCCGTGGGCCTGGTCGTGCCCATTGGTGCGATATTCCTGACTTTTCTGATTGGTTTTGGATTGCTGGAAGCCATCGGGACGCTAATGGAGCCGGTTATGCGTCCCCTGTTTCGCACGCCGGGGCGCTCGGCCATTGACGCCATGGCATCTTTTGCGGGGAGTTATTCCGTTGGCTTGCTCATCACCAGCCGGATCTATAAATCCGGCCAGTACACGGCGCAAGAGGCGGCTGTCATCGCCACCGGTTTTTCCACGGTGTCAGCAACGTTCATGGTCATCGTGGCGAAGACCCTGCAACTCAGCGAGTATTGGAATGCCTTTTTTTTTGGCGCCATGCTGGTCACATTTGTGGTGACGGCAATTACTGTCCGGTTGCCACCATTGGCAAACTTCGAGCCGTTGGCGCAGTCACCGGCCAGTACCCAACCAACGGAAAGATCTGGGGTCAGGGCGGCCTGGGCAGCCGGTGTGCAGGCGGCAGGCAGCGCAGCCTCTCTTCGGCAATTGCTGCGAGAGAACGTTGTCGATGGTTTGTTGATGGCGACTCGCGTCGTGCCCTCAATTCTCGCGATGGGCTTGCTCGGGCTGCTCGCGGCGCGTTATACGCCGCTCTTTGATGCGATCGGATTGTTGTTTGCCCCGGTGGTCTGGCTTTTGCAGCCTGATAATGCTGTCGACACGGCAGCGATCATCGCCAGCGGACTGGCAGAGATGTTTCTGCCTGCGGTGCAGGCAACCGGACTGGACCTGGGTATTCGCTTTGTCATCGGCATCGTATCAATCTCCTCGATCCTGTTTCTGTCCGCATCGATTCCCTGCATCTTGGCAACCGGGATTCCCTTGAGCATGTGGCAATTGCTGTTGGTCTGGGTTCAGCGGACCCTGGTTTCCATTCCCCTTGCGTGGGCCGCTGGCCACTTGTTTGGTGTCATGTGAGGCGCGACCTGCCCCCATTGCGGCGGCACGCTCCGGGTGATCGCCTGCACGCGCCACCGCTGATCGCGAAGATCCTGGGTCATGTGCGACGGCGTGAGGCCCTGTCCGGCAGCACCCCACGTGCACCACCGGGCTCACTACCGCTACCGAGCCCCACCTGACGCGCCGGGCCCGGGCCCGGACAGCGTTGCGGCCCCTCGCCGGGCTGGCGACTTTTCAGGCGCACTTCCCCACCCGATTGGCGCCCCACCGGGGATTGAGGTTCAGTGCGCACGCCCGGTGCGTGGATTTCGCACCCAACTTCGATCGGCAATTCTTGCCGGCATCAGGCAACTGGTGGTTTATTCTTCCTATCCGCCCCTTTATCCTTCGGCTCTTTTATCAGCAGCTCTGCACATTGATCTATTTACAAATCACACTGCCACCCGCCGGTAAGCAGACATCCGGCCAGTCATATTCGCGCCAGTAATCCACCATTCCCAGCTCAGAAACGAGGGCTGCAAATCGCGGGTCCTGACGAAATGGCGCCATGTCGGATCGCCAGAAATACCACACAAAATTGTTTCTATGGAATCCGTCCAGCTCAAGAGCCATAGTGGCCACTCGATAGGCTTCATCGATCCGGTTAAAGCTGACATAACCCGTGAACAGCGTCTGCATAAAATCGATCGTTTCATGCTCTGCAAGCGTCTCGAGAAACACAGGTCTTTTCGCTGGATCAATCTTTGCCTCGATCAGCAGTTTCAGCGTCAGGGGAATTTGGAGATTGTCGAATTTTTCCGCCATCCGTGCATCCAACTGCTCGGCGAAGCCTACGGCCCGGTCGAAATTCCCCATACGCAGGTTCGTCCACGCCTGAAAGTACAGCCCCGAGCTATGGCCTAAATCCCATGCGGCCGCGCCATACTTCAAGGCGTTGCTGGTATCGTTCAGATAAAAATAGATCCACCCGA
>DATCZF010000087.1:0-4688 GCA_036526055.1 Woeseiaceae bacterium | reverse complement strand
CAACCGTCGCCAATAATGGCCAGTGCACCACCTGCCACGTGGCAACGGAAGGCGGTGTAGCACCGCTGGGTGATGATGCGCATTACATGCTGCCTTATTACTCGAGCACGCGGTTTGCCAACGGTGAAAACTACCTGGTCGAAATCCTCAGCGCTGACCTCGACTCCAGCCCGATGACGGTAACGGTCAGAACGACCGACCTGACGACGGGTGGATACGGTGATTACTTCACCGACCCGGTTTACACCGGTGGTCGTCAGTACCTCTACATTGGCTGGAGCGCAGATGAAATGTACAACGGTGACACGCTGGGTAACAGCAGCGTGGGTCTCGGACTTGCGAGCCGCGCGGGTTATTCCTTCTACGTCGACCTGCAACGCATTCCGGCCGCGAGCCGGCCGGCGCAAAATCCGGACGGCAGCTTCACGGTTCCGCTGGTCGATTATGGCGATGATCCCGTGCTGCCTGACGACGACATCATCGCGGCGATCCCCGCCGCCATGTCCGGCGATCCGATGATCTCCTTCGACAACCGCCTGAGCGTCGAGGTCAGCGCTGTCGATGATGATGATCGTGCCTACCCGCAATCGGCCACCTACTGGCCAGAGGACGTCACCCCACGTAACCTCGCGGTCGACGAGGCCAAGTGCAACGCCTGTCATGGCACGATTTACAACCATGGCGGCCGCGGCACCAACAACCTCTATGTCTGCATCAACTGCCATAACGCCGACCTGGCAGCGGACTGGGATCCGCTGGATGCCATGGACCGTGGCTACGAATCGGTCTCGCTGGCGGTCTCCGTGCATAAAACCCACGCGGCGGACCCGTACTACCGCGCGGGTGGCGCAGCAAAAGTGACCTTCCCGGGTAACCTCGGCAAGTGCGACACCTGCCATGTGGCGGGACGCTACAACGGGGCGCGCGACAATGCTCGAATGTTCACCATTGAATATGGTGTAACGGATGAGTTGTGGAGTGACGATATCGTCAGCTCGCCGACGGCCGGCATCTGCAGCAACTGTCATACCGACCTGCCCACAAAGAATCACATGGTTCTGAACGGTGGAACGCTTGACAGCACGACGGACGGTACCTTCAAGGGCGATTACACCCTGGGTACCGGCATGCCGATCTACTCGTGGGAATCATGCTCGGTCTGCCACGAAGCGGGAAGTATTGCGGATACCGCGGAAATGCATGAGTAACCAGTAACTCCCTCATCAGGAGGCAAGACAAAACGCCGGGGCTCGTCCCCGGCGTTTTTTTGCCCGCTTATCTGCCAGCACTCCCACTGTTTCTATATGACAGCGCAACACCTGTTCCTCACGGCGACGTCGTAGTCATCACAGGCATCTTTCGGTAACTCGCTATCGAGCCTTTTCTGCGCAGCTGTTAATTTATCCGTCCTGCAACGGTGCCGGGGGCACCAGGAGAGCGCTGCCAAATGGGCAAGATTCTGGAAGACAAGAAACACCTGGGACGTGAATTCCTGACCATGACGAAAATGGTCGACATGTATTGTTCCGACCATCATGGCAGCGAAAGGAATGAACTGTGCGCAGCGTGTGACGAGTTCCTGGACTATGCCGAGACGCGGCTTGCCAAGTGTCCCTATGGCGACGACAAACCCACCTGCGCGAACTGCCCGATTCATTGCTACAAACCGGCACAACGGGAGGAGGCCAAGGTCATCATGCGCTACGCAGGACCAAGAATGCTGTTGCGGCACCCCTATCTCGCCATCACTCACAAGCTCGACGGGCTACGAAAAGTTGGCCACCCAAAAGAATTGAACCGCGAGGACCGCCTGCGGTCGAAGAGCAAGTAGCTCGTCAACAAGACAGGGATTGCCTGCTGCATGCCTGAGCAATGCCAGGCGGCACAGCGGTTTTGCCGGCTGCCGCATCGGCCCCCGGCTCACCGCCAATCACATGCCTTGCTGAAACTTCCAGGAACAAGGGAGATTCGCATGCGTCATCACGGACTGTTTCTTCTGCTCCTCTGCGGTTTGGCCTCGCCAGGGACGATAACAATTGCGGCAGACACCGGCGACAAGATCCAGGTCGAAAGACTAACCCCGCATATTTACAAGGCGACTGCCAGCAAGCGCTACGACGTGAACCTTGTTTTCTCCGTCGGTCCGGATGGCGTGTTGCTGGTCGATACCGCATTCAAGGAAACCGCCTCTGAACTCAGGGAACATATCGACGCGCTGGGTTTCGGCACCGTGAAATACGTCATCAACACGCACTCACACGTTGATCATACCGGCGGCAACCGGGTGTTCGGGCGCGAGGCGATCATCATTGCGCACCCGGCCGTGCGCGAGGAGATGGGTAAGGGTCGTTACATTATCGAGGAAGATCCGCCGGAGGCGCTACCTGACATCACGGTTGACGGCACCATGTCGCTGTTCTTCAACGGTGAGGAAATTCGCATTCGCGCCTTACCAGGCAGCCACGATAACGACGACCTTATGGTGCACTTTACGAAGTCCGGCATCGTCTACATGGGTGACCTGGCTTACGGTCTCCACTACCCGACCTATGACACGCGATCCGGCGATGCGCGCAGGTATGCTGACATCGTCGCCGCTGCGCTGGAGGGGTTGCCGGAAGATACCGTCGTCGTGTCGGGCCATGGCATGAACTGCACGATGGCAGACATGCGCGAGTACCAGGCCATGCTTGCGGCGACGACCAGCATAGTCATGGAGGCGCTCGATCAGGGAACACCGCGGGAAGCCATAGAGCCGTCTTTGCTTGGCAAGTGGGCCGACTATGCCGGCCCTTACCAGGGCGCTGCCGGCTGGATAACATCGCTGATCGACTCTCGGCAAAACGCGGGGAAAACGCATGTGCCCATCATCGAACCCCTGTATCGCGCCAGGAAATCAGGCGGTATGCCGGCAGCCATCGCGACGTTCAACCGCATCACCGCGGAGAACCCGGGCGATTACCACCTTGAGCTATACCTGTTCGGCCAGTATGCCGTCGACCAGCAGGCCTGGCAGGATGCGGCGGAGATCTTTGCGCTCGCCAACAGCGCCTCTCCCGACAATCCTTTCACCTGGCTGTTCTGGTCGCTGCAGGCTGACGCGCATGCCGCGATGGGCCAGAAGCGAATGGCAATCGAGAAGTATGACAGGGCCCTGAAAATCAACCCGGATTACGCGACAGCCCGCGATAAGCGGGACGCGCTGATAAAAGAGCTGGAAACCTGAGGGCGCTTCGGCCGGCAGTCTAATCGAAGACTCCGTGCGCTACCGGCTGCTGCTGGGTAATGCAGTGCACGCCTCCGCCACCGATCGCAATCGCATTGATCTGTACCTGGACAACCTCGCGATCCGGGAACAGGCTTTCATAGACCTCTACGGCCTGCTCGTCACGATCATAGCCGTACCCCGGAACGATGACGGCGCCGTTCGCAAAATAGGAATTCACATATGAGCTGCAGCCGCCGTTCCAGACATTTGAGTGGTAATGGCCCTCTTCGATGAACTCGAGCTCGAGCCGCCTGCCGCGCGCATCGGTCTGACCCTGTAGTGCTTTGCGGTTGCGCTCGCCGACCGCAAAATGCGGATCGCTTTTGTCGCTATTGATTTCAACCAGCACGCGTCCCGGCTCGATGAACGCGGCGATGCCATCGACATGTCCATCGGTTTCCGTTTCTTCCGGGTCGCCGGGAATCCAGATGACTTTCTCTGCGCCCAGCGTCCGGCAAAGCTCCGCGCTGATTTCGTCCCGGCTCCAGCCGGGGTTGCGATTGCGATTCAGGAAACAGCTCTCGGTCGTGATGACCGTGCCCTCCCCATCGACCGTTACGCCACCGCCTTCGGCAGTCAGTGATGAAACGAAAGGCTCGATGCCAAGCGTCTCGCAAATTCGCCAGCCCATCAGCGCATCCTGGTCAAAGGGACTGTACTTGCCGCCCCAGGCGTTGAACTGCCAGGTCGACGCAGATAACTCACCCGCATCGTTGATCAGAAAATTCGGGCCGGAGTCTCGAGTCCAGGAATCGTCGATGGGCATCATCATCAGTTCGACATTATCCCCGAGGAGTTGCTGCGCACTGTCGAGCGTATGGGGCGCGACCAGCATTTTCACGGGCTCGAACCGCGCTATCGTGTTGGCGACTTCGGCATACGCCATCTCGGTTGCCGAGCGATCGGGCCACAAGCCCCGGCGGCAGGGCCAGGCCATCCAGCAACAGCTGTGTTGCCGCGTTTCCGCCGGCATGAGAAAGCCGAGGTCGCGTGGGTTTTTCATCGCCTGGCCTCAGCCCCCGCCATTCGCTTTGCCGCGCGGCGGCTGCAGCAACGCCCCGTAGAGATCCGTTCTGCGATCAGCGAACACGTGCCAGTCCGCGCGGTACTGTCGCACCGCCTCCAGATCCAGCGTCGCCGTCAGCACTGCTTCGCTGACCTTGTCGGCGACCGCGAGCATCGCGCCACGATGGTCGCAGATGAATGACGAGCCATAGAACTCCATGCTCAGCGCACCGCTCGTTTCGCTGCCGATGCGATTCGAGGCCACGACGGGCACGATGTTGGCGGCAGCGTGCCCGCGCATCACCGTCTGCCAGTGATCCTTGCTGTCGAGGGTTGGTTCGTAGATTTCGCTGCCGATCGCGGTTGGATAAAACAATATATCGGCGCCCTGCAGCACCATTGACCGTGCCGCTTC
>DATCZF010000086.1:0-8673 GCA_036526055.1 Woeseiaceae bacterium | reverse complement strand
TGATAACGAATGCCAACGAAGTCTTAAAACCTGCTGCGGGGCTCTGGCCGGACAGCAAATCAGGACCGCTTAAGTTGTTTGTACGGGTCCGGTTGTCCCTTGAAACGTCGATGTATCCAGTAATACTGGTCCGGAATCTGTCGCACGTGTTTTTCAACGACGGCGTTGAGCCGCTCGGCGTCCGCGACCAGGTTACCTGACGGGAAGTCCTGCAGCGGTTGTTCGATTTGCAGCAGGTAACCCGTGAGATTCTCGCGGCGCGCGAAAAACAGCGGCAGAACCGCGCAACCATGAGCCTGGGTGATGCGGGCAACGCTGCTGGCGCTCGGTGCCGTCAGTCCAAAAAAACGGGCGTCGACACTGCCTTGTGAAGTATCTGCCTGGTCAACCGCAATCCAGACGGCACGATTCTGTTTCAATCGACGCAGTAACAGGCGGAAATTATCTTTGGCGACTGCGACGCCCGCACCCCTCTGTCTGCCTCGAATAACCTGGGCGTCCAGCGGCGCAATGCCGAATGGCCGATAACTGACGTCAAAGTCGATTGCCGTACCCAGCCCGCGACAGCTGATATCCAGCGTCGTGAAATGGCCACCCACGAGGAGCACGCCACGACCAGCCTCGAGCGCTCGAGCGAGGATATCCACGCCTTCGACCGTAACCAGTCGCCTGACGAAGGACTCGGATGCCCACCAGGAAATACCGGTTTCGAAGACTCCACGACCAAGGCTGCGAAAATTTTCGCGCAACATTTTTTCCTGGTCGCGGGCTGCCAACTCCGGAAAACAAAGGCCGATATTGACGCGGGCGACTTCCCGGCGCGTTCGTAGCGCATAAAAAAGCACTCCGCCGAGCAGGGATCCCAGGTTCATTTGCAGGCGAAAGGGCAGAATTTTTACCAGCAGCCACAGTATCCCGAGCAGAATGTAAACAACAAGATTGGTAAAGGCTTTCATCGCTGCCGGTTTTCGAGTCTTTGCGGCTTCAGTTTATTCGGAGTCGCTGTCAATAAACTCATCGACACTGTCCCGGGAACCTTCGCTACCCAGGTCACTTTCGATGTCTGCATCGACGTCGGATGCGCCCGGCGCAATGATCTCTTCGGCGCTCTCGTATTCATCCGGCACCGGTGGTTCGTCGGTCTGAATACCAATATGAAACGTGGCAAATCCCGGCATGACAACCTGGTTGCGGGCCATGCCGATTATGCGACCCGAGTAGGGTGACACGACGTAGCTCGAGGCGTTGGTCATCGGATCCGTAATCGTGCCCAGGCGATCACCTTTGCGGACCGTCGTGCCGAGACTGACGTCGCTGATGAGAATGCCTCCCTTATCTGCACGCACCCAGCTGGACTTGTAGTAAACGGGCTCCGGGTCTCCCCAGAACCTCAGTTTGCGAATCATGCCGAGTGTCGTCAGCAGCGTCTCGATCCCTTTTACGCCGTGCTTGACCTCGTCCGGTTCAAGTTGCGAAGGGCCGCCGGCTTCAAGGGTCACTGTCGGCACACCTGCGCGCGTTGCAGCGTATCGCAGAGTGCCCGCAGACGGTGCCCCGTGTATGACGACCGTTGAGCCAAAGCCCTGGGCGATCGATACGACGTCAGGGTTGCGAAGGTCAGCGCGGAGTTGCGGCAGGTTGGCCCGCTCAAACGAACCTGTGTGCAGATCGACCAATGCATCGCAATGACGAATTACCTGGTTGAAAAACGAATGAGCGATTCGGGAGGCGGCGCTTCCCACGGAATTGCCTGGAAAATAGCGATTCAGGTCGCGCCTGTCCGGCAGGTATCTCGAGCCACGTCTGAAGCCCTGCACGTTAACGATCGGGACACCGATTACGGTGCCGGACAGCCGATCCGGTTGCAGGTCATGCATGACTCGCCTGACGATTTCAATGCCGTTGAGTTCGTCGCCATGAATTGCAGCCGTCAGGCATAGCACGGGGCCCGGGGTAGTTCCTCGAATGACCAGAACCGGTGTCGTTACCGGAACGCCTTCGAACAGCTCCGTTGCCGCCCACGACAGGCGAACTGCAGTGCCCGGCATCACGGCCGTGCCGAGAATATCCAGCGCCGCAACAACCTCGGCCTCGGTAGTTGCCTGTTCAGCGACAGCAATCCCGGGCTCGCTGGCCACGCTGTCCTCTTGTGCATCTGCGGATTCTGCGTCGCTGGGGCCGCTGTTACTTTCATCCGCGGTCGTTTCGGCCTGCAGGGTATCTGCAGTCGGCTCGGGATCCGTATCCAGCTCATCGGCGTGGCTCGTTGTCGCAAGCAGCAGACCAAGTACAGCAATAGCTGCATAAAAGCGGCGAAGAAAGGCGACAGTCGTGTTCATTTGACGAGTGAAATCTGCTTCAGGGGCCGGTGAATTACGAATAGGTTACGTGAAAAAGGCAAAAAGTGTATAAGTTTTCAGGGTCTGTAAAAAGCCGGGAAATGCAGGAGTTACTGTTGTCGTGAGGCTAAGGCTGTTTTCCGCAATGGCGTTACTGGGCGCTGTCTTCCTTTTCATTGCCAGGGTCGAGGGTACGAGCGGCTACATCTGGCGAAATGGCGCGCCATTGATGCTTCTGCTGTTGCTCGTCTATATCGCATTACGCAAGGGAAGCGGGACCTGGACAGGCGCGGGATGGCGATGGCCGCTGGCGACGCTCGGCTTCGCAATTCCGTCGATTGGCCTTTCGCTCTACCTTCACTATGGCTACCTGGTCGATCGAAACGGCATGGTAAGCCAGGCCCTGTTTCCCGAATTGCTGTTCGAATTCCTGCCGTTGTACACGATATTCGCCGGCGCAATCGGCTTTGCTATCGGCTGGATAGCCGGTCGCAATATCTGAAAATGTCGACCCCGTCTATTTCGCTCGGTGACTGACCTTTGCTAATCTCTTGGCCAACCCGGAAGGCGGAGTAATGCAGGCGTGAATCTGGCGTATCACATAAACAGGATCGGACTCATCCCGGCGGGGCTGCTGTTCGCAGCATTGCTGTTGTCGCCACAGGGTGCCGACGCGGCAGATTTTCCAGTGGCCGACAAGGTCATCGTGCAAAAGGGCATCAGGAAGCTGCATCTTCTGAGGAACAACGAGATTTTCCGTAGCTTCGATATAGCGCTGGGCCTGGCGCCGGAGGGTGACAAGCAGGAGGAGGGCGATTTCAAAACGCCGGAAGGCGAGTACTATCTGGACACACGCAATCCGGATAGCGACTATTTTCTGTCGATCAGGATTTCGTACCCGGATCGACAGGATATCGAGGAAGCCCAATCCCGTGGTGTATCTGCCGGCGGCCAGATCATGATTCACGGACAGCCCAATGTACCGACGTATTCCGAAGCGTATTACAAGCTCGAGGACTGGACGAACGGCTGCATTGCGGTTTCCAATTCCGACATGATCGATATATGGCTGATGACTCCCAACAATGTCCCAATTGAAATCCAGCCCTGAACTGGCGATACGCCGCCGTTTTCTGCTGCGTGGCAAAAAAAAAGTAAAAATAATTTGAATTAAGTAAAAACGGACTCTAAGTCGTTGTTTTGATACTGAATGTTGGTCGCCGTCATTGTGACCCAGTTCCTGTGAATACGCGCCCTCAACACCTAACATGGTGGTCAGATTCAGTGGATGAGCAATGGCAATGCGTGAAGTCAAGAGATTCAATTGGGACAAGGTGGATTACTCGCAGGAACTGCCGGCGCGTCGGGTAGATAGCGAGTTCGGCGTCGCCGCGGGCGCTGCAAATGACGTTGACGGATGGCAGCGTTACCGTCGCTGGGTGTCCAAGGCGCCCGTACCGCAAACACGCAGAGCGGGCCTGGATGCTTCTCTTTACACCTGGCGTGGTTATCGGCGCTGGTCCGATGAAGTGCGGCGGAACTGGAGCAAGGATAATCCTGACGGCAAAGACGCATCCTGACAGTCAGTAAAAAGAAATCCAGAACCCGGCTTTCATGCCGGGTTTTTTTATTCTTGAAACGAGTCCGACAGGCAATTTGCCAACCCCGTTTCGGCTTATGTTGAAGCCGTTTTGCGGGCACGCAAACAACTCCGCCAAAAGACCGCAAAGCCACTCGTAACTGGTTTTCGCGAGGGGCGTAAAAACCTTTTTCTTCAAAGCTGTGATGCGCCTCACGGTAAGGGACAGGCAGTCGTATTTATAGTTTGTTTCACGTAGCAACAATCTTTTATGTGTAACGGGCATGGCAAGCAAAAACGCAACGACGGAATCCGTCATCAGGGGATTAAAAAACGATGCTGTTCGGCAGCGTTGGGAGATGTTTCATCGCGCGATCGCGCTGGCAAAACATTCCACGCATGCGGCACTTGACGCCGAACAGGAATCGATAGAAAGCAACAAGGCCACGACAACCGTACTGCGGGTTGTTCGCTAGCCTGACGGAGCATACGGAGATAACGCCGTGGAGAGAATTCTCCAGTACCTGGACGACCTGGACGACGCTGTTTATGCGCTGGCCATGCTGAGCGAGATTTTTCGCCGCATTGCCGCAAGTATTTTGCGCGCCGGTCTCGTCGTTGCGGTCGGCGCGGTGGCTCTCGTCGCCAGTGGCGGCCACATGGCCGAGTCGCTGGTTGTGCTTAACGTATTACTGCTCGCGATTCTGTACACATCGCTGGCGCGGGATCACATGCTCGCCGCGTTACCGGGAGTCTGAACGCCAGCCATCTTCGGCTGCTCCCTTGAAAAGCCGTTTTTCGCCACTAGTATTGCGACTCTAAACTCAAATTGCAGACCTGCCGTCCGGCTGGTGTGTAATCTGCTGATGCAATACGGAGGCGCTGCGCGTGACCAAGGCAACTGACAGCCAGACCCTGGGGTTTCAAACCGAGGTCAAACAATTACTGCATTTGATGATCCACTCCTTGTACAGCAACAAGGAGATTTTCCTGCGCGAGCTGATTTCCAACGCTTCGGATGCGGCTGACAAGCTGAGATTCGAGGCAATCGCCAGCCCGGAACTCCTGCAGGAAGGCGACGAACTGCGTATTCACGTCGAGTACGATGCCAAGGCACGTACGCTGAGCGTTACCGATAACGGTATAGGTATGTCGCGGGACGAGGTTGTCGAAAACCTCGGCACAATTGCGCGCTCCGGCACCTCTGAGTTCCTGGCCCGCATGACGGGCGACCAGCAAAAGGACGCGCAGTTGATCGGTCAGTTCGGCGTCGGCTTTTACTCGACCTTTATCGTCGCCGACAAGGTGCAGGTCGATACACTGCGGGCCGGGCTGGGCAGCGAGGACTCGGTGCGCTGGGTATCCGACGGCCACGGAGAATTCACCGTCTCCAGCGGCGACTACGCCAGCCGGGGAACGAAGGTCACCCTGCACCTGAAAAAAGAGGAAAAGGAATTTTGCGACGCTTTTCGTATCGAGTCGCTGATTCGCAAGTATTCGGATCACATCGCGTTTCCGGTTGACCTTGCCGATGCAGCAGCGAGTGACCAGGCGCCAAAACGGGTCAACTCCGCAACCGCGCTCTGGACCAGGTCACGTACCGAGATTGAGCCGGACGAGTATCGCGAGTTTTACAGGCACCTTTCGCATGACTTCAATGAACCGCTGACATGGTCGCATAACAGGGTAGAGGGCAAACGCGAATACACCAGCCTGTTATACATTCCATCGCGAGCTCCTTTTGACCTGTGGAACAGGGAAACGCCGCGCGGGCTGAAGCTTTACGTGCAGCGGGTCTTCATCATGGACCAGGCGGATCAATTTCTGCCGCTCTACCTGCGTTTCGTAAAAGGCGTCGTGGATGCGAATGACCTGCCGCTGAATGTGTCGCGAGAATTGCTGCAAAAAGATGCCCGCCTTGCCTCGCTGCAAACCGCCCTGACGCGGCGCGTCCTGGACATGCTTGGCAAGCTTGCCGCGGAAGAGCCCGAGCAGTACCAGGCATTCTGGAACGAGTTCGGCCAGGTGATCAAGGAAGGCATCGTCGAAGATCCCGCGAACCGGGAAAAACTGGCCGGGTTGCTGAGATTCGCGACGACGGTTTCGGCCAGCGCCGTCCAGGATCAGTCCCTGTCGCAGTACCTGGAACGCGCCGGCGCCGAACAGGACAAGATTTACTACCTGCTGGCGGAGAGCTACGCAACAGCGAAGTCCAGTCCGCACCTGGAGCATTTGCGCGAAAAGGGTATCGAAGTTCTCCTGCTTTACGATCGCATCGACGCGTGGGTGATGGAGTCGCTGGCAGAGTTTGACGGCAAAACATTCGAAGACCTGAGCCGCGGCCGATTGAGCCTGCCGGGCGAGGCGGAAGACGGCGATGACACGGCGGAGACCAACCTGGACGTGCTGGACAAGATTCAGAAGTCCCTGGGCGACCGGGTCGCCAGTGTTGTGAAGAGCCAGCGGCTGGTCAGCTCGCCGGCTTGCCTGGTCGCCAGCGAGGATGACCTGACACCGCAACTGCGCCGCTTGCTGGAAGCGAGTGGACAGGAGCTGCCGGAAACCAGGCCGACGCTCGAAATCAACGTCACTCATCCCTTGGTCGCAAAGCTGTCCGGCGAGGAAAACGCAGACAGGTTCACGGCCCTGGCGATGATATTGCTGGATAACGCCATCCTGGCGGAGGGCGGGCAGCTGAGCAATCCGGCGGAATACGTGCAGCGTATCAACCAGTTGATACTTGAGCTGCAACCGCCGCAACAGTAAGGCACGCGCTTTTGCCTGACGCGGATTCTGGCTAACATGGGCCGGGGTACACAGCGCAGAGCAGGAAAATGAATATGGCGGACGGAAAAAAAACCGACGAACAATTGCGGAAAAGGCTCAGCGATGAGCAAATCCGGATTACCCAGGAGAAAGGCACCGAGAGGCCTTTTACGGGGCAGTACGTCAACCACAAAGCCGACGGCACTTATCACTGTGTGGTATGCGACGCCTCGCTCTTCAGTTCTGCGCACAAATACGACTCAGGCTCCGGCTGGCCCAGCTTCTGGTTGCCACTGGCGGCAGATGCCGTGCGGGTGGAGCGGGATTCGAGTCACGGCATGATCCGCGAGGAGGTGCTGTGCCGAAGCTGCGGCGCGCATCTGGGCCATGTGTTTCCGGATGGCCCGCAGCCCACCGGTTTGCGATACTGTGTCAATTCCGCATCGCTCGACTTTCACGACGAGGAAGAGTGATTGGCCGTTTCCAGCAGATGGGTGATTCAATGAGAACAATGCAACTCGCAGTATTGGTACTGGCCGGCTTTTTCCTTGCTGCCTGCGTGGAAGAGACCGGTGGTCTGCAGATCAAGACGCTGAATGAGGGCACCGGAGCGGTCGCGCAGATCGGCGATACTGCGGTCGTGCATTACACCGGATGGCTTTATGACGACACGATCGCAGACAAACGCGGCACGAAGTTCGACAGCTCGCGAGACCGCAACCAGCTGTTCCGCTTTGCATTGGGCGAAGGCCGCGTCATCCAGGGCTGGGACCAGGGCGTAACCGGCATGCAGGTCGGCGAGGTCAGGCAGCTGACGATTCCGCCGAATCTCGGCTACGGGGCCCGCGGTGCCGGCAACGTGATACCACCGAACGCAACGCTGATATTCGAAGTCGAGCTCGTCGGCCTGGAGTAGACGCGCTAGCTGACGTCCGGGTTCAGGCTGTAAGTGCCAACCAGTCGCGCTTCTGCGACGATGTGACCCTGAATGGCCTGCATGACGTCGGCTCCGCCGAAAGTCCCGGATACCGGCACCGTCTCCAGGTCCGTGGCATACAGCACGAAATGATAATGATGCAGTAGCTCGTCATTCCATGGCGGGCAGGGACCGTCATAGCCGAAGTAATTGCCGCTCATGTCCGGATCGCCAGCAAACCAGCTGGTGTAGTCGTTGATCCCTTGTCGCGATCCTGCGGGACCCGGTGGATTCTGTTTGCCGTGTTCGGTGATGCCGTCGGCACACGCGGCTTTCGCGATACTCCCTGCTGTCGCCGGCAAATCCACCATCACCCAGTGGTAGAAATCCGCCCTGGGCAGGCTTGCCGGTACTGTGCGCCCTTCCTGGTTAACGTCTTCGCCCGATGTCGGCACGTCTACGTCGACACAGATGAGGACGAGAGAACGGGCCGCCGCGGGCACGTCAGTCCAGGCGAGGTCGGGATTTCTGTTTGCTCCCAGTTCTATGTGATCGCTGCTCGATGGATTGCCGAAACAGTACTCGTCAGGTATCCGTTGATCGCTGTCAAACGCGCGGGATGTCAATTTCATGGGATTGCTCCATTAACGTCATTGCAGCCCGCTCCCCGCAACGCTGGTTTCCGCGTTCGGGCTGTCACTTTCGATAGTGTCGAAGTTCATCAGGAATTCTAGCCTGCGGTTGCTGTTTCGGCCGAGGGCGGATGTGTTATCGGCAATCGGTTGCGCCGATCCCATGCTCGCCGCACGCAGCCGGCTTGCGGAGATGCCGCGGCGCTGCATGTAGTGCGCTGCCGCCTCGGCTCGCTCCTGCGCAAGAGCAAGGTTATGCGCTTCGTTGCCACGGTCATCCGTATGACCGACGATTACAAAACTCGCTGCCGGGCAATCGAGCGCAATTTCTACAAGGGCATCGAGCAGGCCGGCGGAACCACTTCCCAGCTCTGCAGTTGAGGTTGTAAAGCTGACGTTGCGGGTACTGGTTTGTGCCTCGAAGCGCTGTGCGCAGAGGTC
>DATCZF010000085.1:0-4317 GCA_036526055.1 Woeseiaceae bacterium | reverse complement strand
TGCTCGTTTGTGGGGCCGGTTTTTGAGCTGGCGTTCATTCGCGACTCTGCTATAACAAATTGATAAATATGACAAAACAGATGAGGCTTATGCAGCGCATCGCGATCAGCGAAACTTGCCGGTCATTGCAATAATTCCGCAACAATTGGCGACTAAACTTCATCCTGAAATTTGGACAGAACTGTAGAGATTAATAAATGATGAGAAAGACAATAGCAATGCCCATGCTGGCTAGCCTGCTTTTGTGTGCGGGATTGACGACTGAGGCCCACGCCCAGAGCGGACGGGATTACATTTACATCGTTGGATCATCGACAGTCTACCCGTTCTCCACGGTCGTGGCGGAACGCTTCGGTCGCGGGACCGGATTCAAGACGCCCAAAGTCGAGTCGACAGGCTCCGGCGGCGGATTGAAACTGTTTTGTGACGGCCTCGGCGTGAACTATCCGGATATCGCAAACTCATCGCGGGCGATCAAGCAATCCGAAGTTGACAGCTGCGCCGTGAATGGCGTCAAAGACATTATCGAGGTCAAGATCGGATATGACGGCATCGTGATCGCGAATTCCGTTAAGGCGGGGCAGATGAGCCTGACCCGCAAGCAGCTTTTCCTGGCACTGGCCAAGGAAGTGCCCGGGGCGACGGATGGCGAGCTCGTACCCAATCCCTACACGACCTGGAAAGAGGTTGATGCAGCATTGCCTGCCGCCAAGATCGAAGTACTTGGCCCACCGCCGACGTCTGGCACGCGTGATGCGTTCGTGGAGCTTGCGATGGAGGGGGGCTGCGGCGAGATCGGCTGGATCGCCGCACTCAAGAAGACGGATGGCGATCGCTTCAAACAGGTTTGTCATACCGTTCGCGAAGATGGCGCATTCATCGAGGCCGGCGAAAACGACAACCTGATCGTGCAAAAATTGGAGGCAAACCCGACTGCTCTTGGCATCTTTGGCTTCAGCTTCCTTGACCAGAACCTCGAGAAAGTTCAGGGCTCTTTCGTCGACGGATCAGAGCCGACTTTTGAGGCCATCGCGGACGGCAGTTACGCGGTTTCGAGGCCGCTGTACTTCTACGTGAAGAAAGCGCACGTTTCCCTGATTCCCGGGCTGGAGAATTTCCTCAAGGAATTCACCAGCGACCGCGCCTGGGGCGATGACGGCTACCTCACGGATCGCGGCCTTATTCCGATGCCAACGGATGAGCGTCGTGAACTGGCGCAGCGAGTCCGCAGCCTGGTGCCCATGGGACAGTGATTCACCGAAAATGGTATCGTTGCGCCACAGCCAAGTTGGGGTTGTGGCGCTTCCCGTTCATAGTGAGCAACAATCAAGATAAGACGCGATGCAACCAGCCACTTTAGTCCTGATTCTGCTATTTCTCGCGGCAAGTGCATTCTTTGCCGGCCGCCGGCGCGCTTTCTCCGCAGTAGGCGGTCGCGCCAATGCGCGTAACCTGCATTCTTTGCCGGGCTATTACGGTTTCTATTCGACCTTATGGTGCCTGCTGCCGACCATGGCGCTCGCTTTCGTCTGGATAGTGGCCGAGCCCCGGGTCATCATGGCGCTCGTCATCGGCGAACTGCCGCAGCCGCTTCGTGCATTGTCCGGCCCCGAATTCGATCTGCTGATCAACAATATCCAAAATATTGCGGCGGGCTATTTTCACACGGAAGGGGCGAGTCCACAGGTCCTTGCAGCTGCCGAGCAGTTACAGGCCTACAAGCTTGCCAGCCGGCAGCTGATGTCAGTCGGCTGCATCGGGCTGGCGCTTCTTGGTATCGTCTGGAGTCGCTCGAGAATCTCGCCGACACTGCGTGCGCGCAACAGCGTGGAACAGGTCGTGCTCAGGCTGCTGATCGTTGCCTCGAGCATCGCTGTTCTGACGACGATAGGCATTGTCCTGTCAATGCTGTTCGAAGCACTGCGCTTTTTTCAACAGGTCCCGCTGACCGAATTCCTGTTCGGCCTTAACTGGAGTCCGCAAACGGCAATACGCGCAGACCAGGTCGGCTCTTCCGGCAGTTTTGGCGCTGTGCCGCTGTTCGCCGGCACGCTATTGATCACTGTGATTGCGATGGTCATCGCAGCGCCGGTTGGCCTGATGACGGCAATATTCCTGTCGGAATATGCATCCCAGGGCTTTCGGGCCGTTACCAAACCGCTTCTGGAAATCCTGGCGGGAATTCCGACGGTCGTGTACGGATTCTTCGCTGCGCTGACCGTGGCACCTGCCGTGCGTGCAGCAGGCTCGGCTATCGGCCTGGAAGTTGCGTCAGAGAGCGCCCTGGCTGCCGGCCTGGTGATGGGTATCATGATAATTCCGCTGGTCTCCTCGCTTTCCGACGACGCGATCAATGCCGTGCCCCAGGCCATGCGGGATGGCGCGCTCGGCTTGGGCTCGACCCGGTCCGAGGCTATTCGCCAGGTCGTGTTACCGGCGGCTCTGCCCGGCATAGTCGGCGGCATGATGCTGGCGATTTCCCGCGCCATTGGCGAAACCATGATCGTTGTCATGGCTGCCGGGCTGGCATCCAACCTCACGGCAAACCCATTCAGTGCGGTTACCACGGTAACCGTGCAGATTGTCACGCTGCTCGTGGGCGACCAGGAATTTGACAGCGCCAAAACACTGGCCGCGTTTGCGCTGGGGCTGGTCCTCTTCGTGTGTACGCTAGGACTGAACCTGGTGGGACTGAAGACCGTGCGTAAATACCGGGAGCAGTACGAATGAGCGAAGAACGCCTCAGTCCGGGCCAGGCAACCCGCCTGCGGGTCGAGGCGGGTCTTGGCAAACGCTACGCGCGCGAGCGGCGCTTCCGTTTTCTGGGCATGCTTGCCACCGTTCTTGGCATTGCGTTTCTTGCGGTATTCTTCGCAAGCCTCGTCAGCCAGGGTTCGTCGGCTTTCCAGCAGACGATGGTTCAGCTCGATGTCGATTTCGATTCCGAGTACCTGGCGCCATACGGCGTCGTTGATGAAGATGCGAATTTTGATGCCGTCGTCCGCAACTCGCTGCAGGAGCTGTTTCCTGACGTAAGCAGCCGCCGTGATCGCCGCGAGTTATTTCGCCTGGTCAGTATTGGCGCGGCATTTCAGTTGCAGGAAATGCTGTCGCAGGATCCAGCGTTGCTCGACAAGCAGGCAACGGTCTGGGTTCCGGTTGCGGCCAATGTCGACATGCTGATCAAGGGCAATATCGACCGTGACCTGCCGCAAGAGCAGCGGCCATTATCTGACGTTGATATCGAGCGTATCGACCAGTTGCTGGAATCCGGACGGCTGGAGCGCCATTTCAACTGGGCGCTGCTGAATAACGGTGATTCGCGCGAGCCGGAGCTCGCCGGTATTCGCGGCGCGCTCGTCGGCTCGTTTTACATGCTCATCGTTACGATAGCGCTCGCGTTCCCGATCGGTGTGGCGGCTGCAATCTACCTGGAGGAATTTGCGCCGCGTAATCGCTGGTCGGACATTATCGAGGTCAACATCAATAACCTCGCCGCCGTACCGTCCATTGTCTTCGGCTTGCTGGGCCTCGCGGTGTTTATCAACTGGCTGTCGTTGCCGCGCTCGGCGCCGCTGGTCGGCGGCCTGGTGCTTTCCCTGCTGACGCTGCCCGTGATCATCATTGCCGCCCGGGCGGCAATCAAAGCCGTACCGCCTTCCATTCGGGAAGCCGCACTGGGGTTGGGCGCATCCCGTATGCAGGTCATTTTTCACCATGTCCTGCCACTGGCAATGCCCGGCATGTTGACCGGCGCCATCATCGGTATGGCCCGGGCGCTGGGCGAAACGGCACCGCTTTTGATGATCGGCATGATTGCCTTCATCGTCGACGTGCCGCAAAAATTTACGGACCCGGCGACGGCGTTGCCCGTCCAGGTTTTTCTGTGGGCCGACAGCCCGGAGCGCGCGTTTGCAGAGAGGACGGGGGCCGCGATTATCGTGTTGCTGGTTTTCCTGCTGTTGATGAACCTGGCTGCGGTGCTGCTGCGGCGACGATTTGAAAGACGCTGGTAGACGGTGAACGCGATGGCAGCCGGAATTGATATACCAGGAACCAGGAATTTGCTGAACAGGCAAAATGAACCCGACGGAAAAAGCAATGAATGAAACGAGCGAGACAACTGCTTCAGGGAATATGAAGCCGCCCTTCATGGTCGCGGAAAGCGTCAACGTCTGGTATGGCGAGACCCATGCGATCAAGGATGTCAGCCTGAATATTGCCAAGAACCAGGTGATGGCGCTGATCGGTCCATCCGGCTGCGGCAAGTCAACATTCCTGCGTTGCCTGAATCGCATGAACGACACGATCGAAACC
>DATCZF010000084.1:0-14633 GCA_036526055.1 Woeseiaceae bacterium | reverse complement strand
GCTGATCGATGTCGGTTCGGCGACACCGATGGCATACGAGACCTGGATTTCGCAGCGGTCAGCCAGACCGGCAGCGACAATATTCTTGGCGACGTAGCGGCAGGCATAGGCTGCCGAGCGGTCGACCTTCGATGGATCCTTGCCCGAAAACGCGCCGCCGCCATGACGGGCCGAGCCGCCGTAGGTGTCGACAATGATCTTGCGCCCGGTCAGGCCACAGTCACCCATCGGGCCGCCGATAACGAAGGCGCCTGTCGGGTTGATGTGGTAGCGCGTGTTGGCATCGAGAAGTTCCGCCGGCAACACCGGCTTGATGATCTCCTCCATGATGCCCTCGGACAAATCGGCGTGGCTGATGTTCGCTTCGTGCTGCGATGAAAGTACCACCGCCTCGATGGCAACCGGCTTGTTGTCTTCGTAGCGAAAGGTCACCTGGCTCTTGGCGTCCGGACGCAGCCACGGCAGGATGCCGGCCTTGCGCACTTCCGACTGCTTTTTGACCAGCAGGTGCGAATAGGTAATCGGCGCTGGCATCAGCACGTCGGTTTCGTTCGTGGCGTAGCCAAACATCAGGCCCTGATCGCCGGCGCCCTGGCTTTTCTCGTCACTGCGATCAACGCCCTGGGCAATGTCCGGGGACTGTTTGCCAATAGCGTTGAGCACGGCGCAGGATGCGCCATCAAACCCCATTTCCGAATCGTTGTAACCGATCTCGAGAACCGTGCGGCGCACAATCTCTTCGATATCGACCCATGCGGAGGTCGTAATCTCGCCGGCGACCAGAACCATGCCAGTCTTGACCAGCGTTTCGCAGGCGACGCGGGCCCGCGTATCCTCCGCAATAATCGCATCCAGGATCGCGTCCGAAATCTGGTCGCAAACCTTGTCGGGGTGTCCCTCGGACACGGATTCTGAAGTGAACAGGTAACTTTGGCTCATGGGGAATAATTTCATCGTCAGGTTGAAAACAGCCCGGCATTGTAGCGTAAGGGGCGTCTAACGGCTATTGCAAAACCGCCTCGAGCGCGGAAAAAACCGCTCGCGTCCGAATTTGTCATGATTCGTTGCGCCTCATTCGCGCGTTGCTTGCGGCATCAACCATAAACAGGGAAAATACTCGCCGATTACCCCGCCTGACCACCAATGAATAAACGGAACCGATCGAAGCGGTCGATGGAGCCATATGTCAAATCAATTCAGCCACTCGGCGAATAGTGCCGTGCCCTCTCGCCGCAACCTGGCTAATGCAATCCGTGCCCTGAGCATGGACGCCGTGCAGGCGGCCAACTCCGGACATCCCGGAATGCCGATGGGAATGGCGGATATTGCGGAGGTTCTGTGGAACGACTTTCTGCGGCACAACCCGGCGAACCCCGGCTGGAGTAATCGGGATCGCTTTGTGTTGTCCAATGGCCATGGCTCGATGCTGTTGTACAGCCTGTTGCACCTGAGCGGCTACGATCTTTCGATGGACGAAATCCGTAACTTCCGTCAGTTGGGTTACCGCACCGCCGGACATCCAGAGCGTGATCCCGATCTCGCCATCGAGACCACGACGGGTCCGCTCGGCCAGGGCATCAGCAACGCGGTGGGCATGGCGCTCGCCGAGAAGATGCTGGCAGCCACGTTCAATCGTCCGGGTTTTGACATCGTCGATCACCGCACTTTCGTCTTTGCTGGTGACGGTTGCATGATGGAGGGCGTCTCACACGAAGCGTGTTCGCTGGCCGGTACGCTGGGACTGGGCAAACTCATTTGCGTCTATGACGACAACGACATCTCCATCGATGGTGATGTCAGCGGCTGGTTTACCGAGAATACCGCGACGCGCTACGAGGCTTATGGCTGGCAGGTCATCAGGGATGTCGACGGCCATGACGCCGAGGCGGTGGCGGCGGCGATCAGCGAAGCGCTGGCCGATTCCGAGCGTCCGAGCCTGATCTGCTGCAAGACCGTGATTGGCTTCGGGGCACCCAACAAGCAGGGTACGGCGGCAACCCATGGCGCCCCGCTTGGCGACGAGGAAATTGCGGCGGCGCGCGAGCAGCTGGGCTGGTCCTCGCAGCCATTCGAGATTCCGGACGCGATCGCCGAGGCGTGGAACGCGCGGGACAAGGGCCGCGACGTGGAAGCAGCGTGGCTGAAGGTCTTTGCCGGCTACACAGCCGAGTTTCCGGAACTTGCCGCGGAGTATGAGCGCCGCATGGCGGGCCGTTTGCCGAATAACTGGGGCGAGATTGCCGCGACGGCAGTTCGCAAAGTCAACGACCAGGAACTGAAGATAGCCACGCGCAAGGCATCGCTGGTATCCCTGAACGAACTGGCACCCGCGCTGCCGGAGCTGGCCGGGGGATCCGCGGACCTGACGGGGTCGAATCTCACCAAGCACGCGACCTCGCGAGTGATAACGGCCGACGACGCTTCCGGCAACTACATTTATTTCGGCGTGCGTGAGTTCGGCATGAGCGCGATCAGTAATGGCCTGCGCCTGCATGGCGGCATCATTCCGTACACGGGAACGTTTCTCGTGTTCTCCGATTACGCGCGCAATGCGCTGCGCATGGCAGCGTTGATGAACGTACAGCAGGTTTTCGTGTTCACCCACGACTCCATCGGTCTTGGCGAAGATGGCCCTACCCACCAGCCAGTGGAGCACACGGCAAGCCTGCGCCTGATGCCGAACATGCGTGTCTGGCGCCCGTGCGATGCGGTGGAAACCGTGGTTGCCTGGACAAATGCGCTGGAAAAGCAGGACGGTCCGACCAGCCTGGTGCTGACGCGACAGGGATTGCCCCACCAGCGACGCACTGATGAACAGTTGTCGAGCATCGAAAAAGGCGGCTATGTACTTAAGGACAGCGACGGACAGCCGGACCTGATCCTGATCGCAACGGGCTCCGAAGTGGATCTGGCGATTCGGACAGCGGTCGAGCTCGGTGAGGAAGGCATCGGCGTTCGCGTCGTTTCCATGCCCTGTACCCACCTGTTCGACAGCCAGAGTGCAGCATACCGTGAGAGCGTGCTGCCGGCGGCAGTCAAGGCGAAGGTCGCGATCGAGGCGGGCGTCACGGATGGATGGTGGCGTTACGTTGGTGAACATGGCCAGGTGGTCGGGATCAACCGTTTTGGCGAATCGGCCCCTGCTGAAGAGTTATTCGAGCATTTCGGGTTCAGCGTTGCTAACGTGACCAGGGTTGCCAAATCCGTACTAAAGTAAGTTTGCAGAAAATAAAAAAGTATCTGGGGCGTAATGCCAGATTCCGAAGACACCGAGGAGATTTTTATGACCATCAAGATTGGCATTAATGGCTACGGACGCATCGGCCGCAACGTATTGCGTGCGCTATATGAGAGCGGCAAGCGTGACAAGTTTGAGATTGTGGCTATTAATGATCTGGGCGATTCGGCAACGAATGCTCACCTGACTCGCCACGACAGCGCGCACGGCGCGTTTCCTGGAACCGTCGAGGTTGACGGGGATTACCTGGTGGTCAACGGCGATCGCATTCGCGTGCTGGCGGAGCGCGATCCGGCAAAACTGCCCTGGGGCGAACTGGGTGTCGACGTCGTTTTCGAGTCGACCGGTTTCTTTGCCTCGCGGGAAAAATCCGCTGCGCATATCGAGGCCGGAGCCAAAAAGGTGATTATTTCCGCGCCTGCCGGCACCGGCGTGGACGCGACGATCGTGTATGGCGTCAACCACGGGTCGCTGAAGGCGAGCGACACGATCATTTCCAATGCTTCGTGCACGACCAATTGCCTGGCGCCGCTGGTCAAGCCGATTCACGAACACATCGGCCTCAAGCATGGCCTGATGACGACAATTCATGCCTATACCAACGACCAGGTACTGACCGACGTCTATCACAAGGATTTACGCCGGGCGCGTTCAGCAACGATGTCGCAGATTCCCACCAAGACGGGTGCCGCCGCAGCCGTTGGACTCGTGCTGCCTGACCTGGCCGGAAAACTGGATGGGTTTGCCATGCGCGTGCCAACGATCAACGTGTCCACTGTCGACCTGACGTTCGTTGCAGAGCGCGCAACATCCATCGAGGAAATCAACAGCATCCTCAAAGCCGCCAGCGAGGGAGAGCTGAAGGGCGTACTCGATTACAACGATGAGCCGCTGGTTTCTATCGACTTCAACCATAATCCCGCGTCGTCGACGTACGATGCCGGCCTGACGAAGATCATCGACGGCACGCTGGTCAAGGTTTGTGCCTGGTACGACAATGAGTGGGGCTTCTCCAACCGTATGCTGGATACCGCCTGGGCGTTAATGAACGCGAAGTAGCCAGACCGGGAGAAGTACAGTGACTGCGGCGCCTTGCATGACGAGGTTGCCGCAGTTTCAGTTTGCAGGAACGATCCTTCTGGAACAGGAGCCTTAATGACCATCAAGCGAATGACCGAGCTGGAGCTGACGGGTAAGCGTGTGCTGATTCGCGAAGACCTTAATGTGCCGCTGGATGGCAGCCGCATCACCAGCGACGCGCGGATTCGCGCCGCACTGCCCACGATACAAGCTGCCGTCGACGCCGGCGCTGCCGTGATGCTGATGTCCCACCTTGGTCGTCCCAAGGAAGGCGTCTTCAGTCCCGAATTCTCCCTGGCACCGGTCGCACAACACCTGGGCGAACTGCTCGGCATCGAGGTACCACTGGTCGACAACTGGATCGACGGTGTGGACGTGCAGCCGGGTCAGGTCGTTTTGCTCGAGAATGTGCGGTTTCTAACGGGTGAGAAGAGCTGCGACCCAGGGCTCTCGAAACGCATGGCCGAACTGTGCGATATCTTTGTCATGGACGCATTCGGCACGGCACATCGGGCACCGGCCAGCACCTACGGGGTCGCCGAACATGCACCCGTGGCCTGCGCCGGTCCGTTGTTATCGAACGAACTGGATGCCCTGGCGCGTGCGCTCGACAACCCCGCACGACCCATGGTCGCCATTGTCGGCGGGTCGAAAGTCTCGACGAAACTGACCGTGCTCGAAGCGCTGGCAGGCATCGTCGACACGCTGATTGTCGGTGGCGGTATCGCCAATACATTCATCGCCGCAGCGGGGTACGAGGTGGGCAAGTCGCTCTGCGAAAAGGATCTGCTGCCTGTCGCGAGCAACCTCGCGTCGAGCGAAGAGGGCGCCGATATCCCGGTGCCGGTGGATGTTGTCGTTGCCCGGGAGTTTTCTGCCGATGCCGCTGCCGAGACCAGGGCCGTCAGCGAGGTTCATGCGGACGAACTGATCCTCGATATCGGGCCGCAGACGGCGCAGCAATTCGCGGACATCATCGCGCGGGCCGGCACGATCATCTGGAATGGCCCTGTGGGCGTATTCGAGTTCGACCAGTTTGGCGGTGGCACCGAGGCACTGGCGAGGGCCATTGCGGCGAGCACTGCGTTCTCCGTCGCGGGGGGTGGCGATACGCTGGCCGCGATCGACAAGTACGGAGTTGCTGCGGACATCTCCTACATTTCCACCGGCGGTGGCGCGTTCCTCGAGTTTGTCGAGGGTAAAGTGTTGCCCGCCGTTGAAGTACTGGAGCGCCGGGGACTCGATTAGGTGGGCCAGGGGCCGGTCACGGCGAGGGTCAGCCCGGCATACTGAATATTCAAGAACAGGATCTTGCCGTCCGGCGAGAAACAGGCGCCTGCCAGCTCGGAGTCCAGGTAGGAGTTTCGTGCCAGGACGTACAAATCGCCGTTCGGGCGCACGCCAACCAGGCTCGAGCGCCACGAACTGTCTTCGCAAACGATCAGGTCACCCCACGGTGCTGCAGTTATGTTATCCGCATGCCGCAACGGAGTATCGCGGGCGGATTCCTGGAATAGCTGCAATCGTCCAGGCTCAGCGGCCTCATTGGCGCTGCCCTCGAAGCGGCTCGGCAGGTAGCGGAACAATTGTCCGCGCCGGGCTGGACCGCCATCCGTGCAGGCAAACGTGAGTGAGTCGTCCCAGTACGCGATTCCCTCGCCACGCGCGAAGCGTGCTGCGCCCGCCGCAAATCCTCGCAGGCGCAGATCATTGTCCGGCGAATCGATATCCTCCAGATCCAGCCAGCGTACCTCCAGCCAGTCGCCTGGCCTGACAGCGGGACGCCCCTGCCAGTTACGCGTATCGAACCGGTCGTGGCCGATGACCGCCAGGGCCTGTAATTTTCCGCCCTGGTGCAGCTTGCCGGGCACATTGGGAATGAAGCGATAGAACAGCCCGCGATCCTTGTCCTCGGTCTGGTAAACAATGCCGGTTCGCGGATCGACCAGTGCGCACTCATGCTCGAAGCGACCCATCGCTCTGAGCGGCACCGGTTCGATGGCCTCGAGCGCAGCCGAGGGTACCTCGAAAACGTAGCCATGCGGCTTCTCAAAGTGCACCGCCGTGAATCCCGAGATGCTGCGTCCTGGCATGGACGGCGATTCTTCACAGGACAGCCAGCTATTCCAGGGCGTGGCGCTGCCGGCGCAGTTGTACTCGGTGCCCGCCAGGCTCAGCACCTTGTGTTCCACCTCGCGCGTCACGGGGTTATAGACCAGGGTCGAGGTGCCGCCACAGCCGGGCGACCTTTCACGGCCGCGGTCGTAGACCCGGTCATGTGCGATTCGGCCGAGGCGCTCATTGTGTTTTCCCCAGGGTCCGACATGGGCATCGAAAGCATCGACTTCGTGGTTGATGACGAGGTGCAGCAGGCCATTGTCAGCGGGAAACGCCGCCATGCCGTCGGGGTGACCGGGCAGTAACAGGCCGTCATTCATTTCTTCGCCGGTCCTCGCGATAACCGTGTAACTGAAGCCTTTTGGCAGATCGATGATGCGCGCCGGGTCGCGCTGCAGTTCGCCAAAGCCCGCTTGCGGGTTGGCGCGGGCCAGCGACCCTTCGAGTCCGGTCAGCGACGCGGCGACCAGGGTTTGCACGAATGTACGTCTGTTAAGCATATTCTGGTGTCTTGTATTTTTTGTTCGCAGTTTGAGACGTCGGTGCAACATGTCGTCGTCGCAAGAATATTGTAGCGGTAGCCGGTAGCTGTGACATAATTCTTTTCATGCTTAGACGAACCAAGATTGTATGTACCCTCGGACCGGCAACGGACTCCGTCGCGGATCTCGGCAAATTGATTGCTGCCGGGATGGATGTCGCTCGCCTCAATTTCTCGCACGGTGATCACGTTGACCAGAAGCGCCGTGCGGACAACCTGCGGGAGGCTTCCAGCCAGGCGGGCCGCAACATCGGCTTAATGGGAGACCTGCAAGGTCCCAAGATTCGCGTGCAGCGCTTTCGTGAGGGCAGTGTGCTGTTGCAGGAAGGCAAGCCGTTTTTCCTCGACACGACGCTCGGTATGGATGAGGGCAGCGAAGCAGGCGTCGGTGTCGCGTACCCGAGCCTGGCGGAAGACGTCAGTCCCGGCGACACCCTGCTGCTGAATGACGGCCAGATCACGTTGAGCGTGGATTCGATCAGCGGCAAGCGGGTGAATACCACCATCAAAATCGGCGGTATTCTGTCGGATCACAAGGGAATCAATCGCCAGGGCGGTGGCCTGTCGGCGCCCGCACTGACCGACAAGGACAGGGCGGATATCAGGCTGGCAGCCGAGCTCGACGTCGACTTCCTCGCCATTTCTTTCGTCAGAAGCGCCGAGGATGTCGTGGAAGCACGGCGACTGTTGCGCGATGCGGGCGGCCATGGCCTGATCGTGGCAAAGATCGAGCGCGCGGAGGCGATCGACTGCATCGACGAAATCATTGATGCGGCGGACGTCATCATGGTGGCGCGTGGCGACCTTGGCGTGGAAATGGGCTATGCCGAGCTGACCGGTCTGCAAAAGAAACTGATTCGCAAGACGCGCACCAAGAACAAGGTTGTGATCACGGCAACACAAATGATGGAGTCGATGGTAAAGAACCCGATTCCGACACGCGCCGAGGTGTCCGACGTCGCGAACGCGGTGATGGATGGCAGTGATGCCGTCATGTTGTCCGCCGAAACGGCAGTGGGTTCCTATCCATTCGCCGCAGTGCGCGCCATGAGCGACGTTTGCGTGGGCGCAGAAAAATATGCGCTGCCCCGGGGTCGGACCAGCCACCGCATGGACGACAGCTTTACCTATGTCGACGAGGCGATCGCGATGGCAGTGATGTACACCGCGAATCACCTTGCGGTAAGCGCGATCATTGCGCTGACCGAATCGGGATCCACGACCCTGTGGATGTCCCGCATCCGTTCCGATATCCCGGTTTATGCGTTTACGCCGCACGTCGCGACCCGCCGCCGGGTTTCGATGTATCGCGGGGTATACCCCGTTGCTTTCGATATCGCGCATACCGATTTGCAGCACTTGTACCAGGATATTTTTTCGACGCTGCTGTCGAACGAGCTGGTGAATATCGGTGACCTGGTCATTTTCACCAAGGGCGATCTGAGCGGCGTTTCCGGCGGTACAAACGGCATGAAAATCGTGCGCGTGACAGCCCCGGAGGAGGTCCTGCCGGGAACCGGAGGAGACGAATCTTGACGCGCTGGCTGCGCAGGGTTCTGCTGGCAGCCCTGGTTATTGTGGTGGCGCTTGCGCTGTTTCTGACGTACACGATCAGGGCCAGTCTGCCGCAGCTGGACGGCGAGCTGGCGGTGGCGGGAATTACGGCTGACGTGCTGATCGAGCGCGACGCCAACGGTCTGACTACGGTTAGTGCTGCCAACCGGCCCGACCTCGCCTATGCACTCGGCTTCGCTCATGGCCAGGACCGGTTTTTCCAGATGGACCTGACGCGTCGCCAGGCGGCCGGGGAGCTGGCGGATATTCTGGGCGCAGCGGTTGTCGACGTGGATCGCCAGTTTCGCTTCCACCGGTTTCGGGCCAGGGCCAAAGCGGTAATAGAGGCCTCCAGTGCGGCGGACAGGGCAATCCTCTCTGCGTATACAAAGGGCGTGAATGCGGGCCTGGAAAGCCTTGCAGCAAGGCCTTTCGAGTATGTGCTGCTGCGGCTGGCGCCGCAGCCCTGGCAGGAAGAGGATTCCTTGCTGGTCGTTTATGCAATGTTCATGATGCTGAATGACTCGGAAGGCTATGGCGACCTGGCGCGAGGTTTTGCGCACCTGGCGATGCCGCAGGCGCTTTACGATTTCATGTACCCGCAGGGAACCCGCTGGGATGCGCCGGTTATGGGCGAGGCGAGGGCGACGCCACGATTCCCGACTGCGGACGAGTTCGACCTGCGGGAACTCGACATTCCGAAGGACCAGGACCCCGGGGAATTGCGAGAAGACCGCTCCCCGCTGGTACCCGGGAGCAATAACTGGGCCGTGAGTGGCGAGCTGACAGACACCGGCCGGGCAATTGTCGCCAACGACATGCATCTCGGTCTGTCTGTGCCTAATGTATTCTACCGGGCACGCATGATCCTCAGCGGAGATTCCGCCACCGAACTGAATGGCGTAACGCTGCCAGGCACGCCGATCCTGGTTGCGGGGAGCAATGGCAAGGTAGCGTGGGGCTTCACGAACAGTTACGGAGACTGGACCGATATCGTCGTGCTGCAGCCAGGCGAAGTGGAGGGTACTTATAAAACGCCCTCCGGTGACCATTCATTCGTGCATTTCCGGGAAAAAATCCAGGTTCGGGATGCTGAACCGGTTGTGATCGATATTCGCGAGACGATCTGGGGCCCGGTGCTCGACGTCAGCGATTATCCGGAGGGCGAACTTGCCGTCAGCTGGATCGCCCATCGCGTCGATGGCCTGAATCTGCGGCAGCTGAAACTCGAATCGGCGACAACCGTGCATGAGGCAGTCGCGGTCGCCAACGAAATGGGTATACCGCCGCAGAATTTCGTGACCGGCGATGCGGCGGGCAACATCGGCTGGACGATCGCCGGCAAGATTCCGCGACGCGCGGATTACGATGCGTTGCGACCGGCGGACTGGAGTGCGCACGGTGGCTGGATAGGCTGGCTGGATGCAGCCGATTACCCGCGCATCATCAATCCGGAGGGCGGGCGCATCTGGACAGCCAACACGCGCGTGGTCGATGGCGAGGCCCTGCTTAAAGTCGGTGATGGCGGCTACGACCTGGGTGCTCGCGGTCGGCAAATACGGGATCGGCTGCGCGAGCAGGACTCTTTCGTCCCCGCCGATATGCTGGCAATCCAGATGGATGATGCGGCGATTTTTCTGGCCAGCTGGCGAGAGTTGCTGTTGGCCGTGCTGGACGACGCGGCCCTTGCCGAAAATCCGGCGCGACGCGAATTCCGCGACCTGGTGCGTGACTGGCTGCCCCGGGCGGCCCCCGAATCTGTCGGTTACCGCCTTGTCCGGGCTTTTCGGCTGGAGATTCGGCAGCGAGTGTTCGAATTATTGTCCACGCCGGTGAAAACCCGGTTTGGCAGCTCCGCAAGGCGTTCGCTCAGTAACCAGTTCGAAGGCTCGTTGTGGAACCTGCTGAATGAGAAACCGGCCCATTTGTTGCCGGCGAGTTACTCATCCTGGGAACAGCTGATGCTGGAGGCCGTTGACACCAACCTCGCCTATTTTGCGGATAACTTTGACGGCGGGTTGCAGGAGCGAACCTGGGGCGAGCTCAACACGGCCAGGATTCAGCATCCCTTGAGCAAGGCGGTTCCGGCGCTGTCCTCCTGGCTCGACATGCCGGCAGACCAGCTTACTGGCGACAATAATTTGCCCAAGGCGCAGGGACCCTCTTTCGGCGCGTCCGAACGCTTCGCCGTATCACCGGGTGATGAAGCCAATGGCTACTTTCATATTCCGGCAGGGCCGAGCGGACATCCGCTATCGGCGTTCTACAGCCGCGGACACCAGGACTGGGTGCAGGGCCGGCTCAGCCCGTTCCTGCCCGGACCGGCCGCGCACATGCTGCAGCTGAGGCCGGCAACTCCCTGAGTACGCCGTGTTGCGCGCTCACCGCGACGGTGGTCGCGTCCGACCGGCAGGCAACTTGTGAACGCCGGGGGCAACAGCCATACTCTTGATTGCACTGACAAAGTGGATGAAACGATGACGGACAAGCGTTTTCTTGGCACTGATTCCTATATTGCGACAGACGATCTGACGATGGCGGTGAATGCCGCCGTCACGCTGCAGAGGCCCATCCTGGTGAAGGGCGAGCCCGGCACCGGCAAGACCCAGCTGGCGATAGAGGTCGCCAGGTCGCTGGGCAAGCCGCTGCATGAATGGCATATCAAATCGACCACCAAGGCCCAGCAGGGGCTTTATGACTACGACGCGGTCGCTCGCCTGCGCGATTCGCAGCTGGGTGACGAGCGCGTCCATGACATTGCCAATTACATTGTCAGGGGAAAAATCTGGGACGCGTTCGAGTCGGATGTCCAGCCAGTCCTGCTGATCGACGAAATTGACAAGGCGGATATCGAGTTTCCCAATGACTTGCTGCGCGAACTGGATCGCATGGAGTTCTTCGTCTACGAGACCAAACAGCTGGTGCAGGCGGTGCACCGTCCGATCATCGTCATTACCAGCAATAATGAAAAAGAATTGCCAGACGCATTCCTCAGGCGCTGTTTTTTCCATTACATCAAGTTTCCCGACAAGGAAACCATGGAAAAAATCGTCGGCGTCCATTTCCCCGGACTGAAAAAAATGCTGTTGAAAGAGGCGCTCGAAGCGTTCTACAGGCTGCGCGATGTTCCCGGCCTGAAAAAGAAACCGTCGACGTCCGAGCTGCTTGACTGGATCAAGCTGCTGCTTGCCGAGGACATTCCGCCAGAGGCATTACGCGCCGAAGATTCTCGCAAGGCGATACCGCCGCTGTACGGGGCATTGCTCAAGAATGAGCAGGATGTGCATCTGTTCGAGCAGCTTGTGTTTCTCGACAGGCGCACACGCCAGTAGACTGCCATGCTGATCCAGTTTTTCTTCATGCTGCGCGCGGGTGGCATCAAGGTATCCATTACCGAATTGCTGACATTGCTGGAGGCGCTCAAGCAGGGGCTGGCGGCACAAAGCGTTGATGATTTTTACTTTCTGAGCCGCGCCTGCCTGGTCAAGGATGAATCCCAGTTCGATCGTTTCGACAGGGTATTCGGCGCGCACTTTCATGGCATTGAACAGGCGTTTCAATCCCTGGTTGAAGAAATTCCCGAAGACTGGCTGCGGCGCCAGGCGGAGTTGCTGCTGACTGAGGAAGAGCGCAAGCGTATCGAATCCCTGGGCGGCTTTGAGGAACTAATGAAGGCGCTTCAGGAGCGGCTGCGCGAGCAGCAAGAGCGACATGAAGGCGGCAACAAATGGATTGGCACGGCCGGTACCTCGCCATTTGGCGCTTATGGCTACAACCCGGAAGGCGTGCGTATCGGCCAGCAGGGTTCCGGCAGCCGGCGGGCGGTAAAGGTCTGGGACAAGCGCGAATACCGCAACCTGGATGATTCGCTGGAACTGGGTACCCGCAATATCAAGCTGGCCCTGCGCAAGCTGCGAAAGTTCGCCAGGGAAGGTGCTGCGGACCAGCTGGATCTCGATGAAACGATCGATCGGACGGCGCGTAATGCGGGCTTGCTGGACATTCACATGGTTCCGGAACGGCACAATGCGGTCAAAGTCCTGCTCTGCCTGGACATCGGCGGTTCGATGGATGATCACGTGCGTGTTTGCGAGGAAATGTTTTCGGCGGCGCGCAGCGAGTTCAAGCATCTTGAATATTTTTACTTTCACAATTTCATTTATGAAAGCCTGTGGAAGGACAACCGGCGCCGGCATGCGGAGAAAATTCCGACAATCGACATCCTGCACAAGTATGGCGCGGACTATAAACTGGTCTTTGTTGGCGATGCCACGATGAGCCCGTACGAGATAGTGTATGCGGGCGGCAGTGTCGAACACTGGAATGACGAGCCGGGGGCGGTCTGGATAAAGCGCCTGCTCGACGTCTATTCCAAGGCTGTCTGGCTCAATACTGAACCCGAGAACCGCTGGGATTACACACCTTCGGTGAAGCTAACCCGCGAACTTATGGACGAGCGCATGTTCCCGCTGACAATCAGCGGCCTTGATGCCGCGATACGCCGGCTGCACTGACAGTTACTGCGTGGTCGTTTGCGCGGCCAACTGCTCGATGTCCGCGAGCACTTCTTTTGAGTGCGCCTCAGGATTTACGTCTTCGTAGTGCTTGGCAATGTTGCCTGCGGGATCGATCAGGAAGGTTTCCCGTTTGGCGACCTTGAAGGCAACCATGTTACGCAATACGCCGTAAGCGGTTGCAGCCTCACCTTCCACATCAGCCAGCAACGGAAAGGGCAGGCTGTATTTTTCGGCAAACTCCTGGTGAGAACTTTCGTCGTCCAGGCTGATGCCGACAATCTCGCTGTTCAGTTTTCTGAACGCAAAGATGTTGTCCCGGAACTCACAGGCTTCGGTGGTGCAGCCGGGTGTGTCGTCTTTCGGATAAAAGTAAAGCACCAGCCACTTGCCGCGAAAATCCTCCAGCGAATGAGTCTTGCCCGACTGGTCGGACAGCTTGAAGGCAGGCGCGGGATCGCCAACGGAAAAATCCGCGGCCAGCGCCGGACCGGCGCTCATACCCAGAAAAATCGCGGCGAATAAGGTAATGCGTCCAATATGCAGCATAGGAACAGTCTCTCGAAAACGATGTAACATTTGCCCATGAATTTAGGTACCAAGCGTACCATGCGAATCACTATAATACTTGTACGATGAAACAGGAATCGCCCCGACCAATGCTTGGCCTGGTGCTGCCCGGGGGTGGAGCCCGTGGTGCGTTCCAGGTCGGTGTGCTCAAGGCAATTGCGGAGATTTTGCCACGGCGTTGCTGCAATCCCTTTCCGATCATCAGCGGGACCTCGGCAGGCGCGATCAATGCCACGGTGCTGGCCAGCAATGCGCGCCGTTTTCGCCGTGGCGTAGCCGAACTCGACTATGTCTGGAGCAATTTCCACAGCGCCGACGTGTATCGCTCGGACGGCTGGACAATGTTTCGCAGCAGCATGCACTGGATGGCAGCGCTGGTGACCGGCGGCAACTTTATCGGCGCGCCACGGTCGTTACTGGATAATGCCCCGCTGCGCGAACTGCTTCGCCGCAGCATTCGCTTCCCGCGTATTCAGCAGAACATCGATAGGGGCTTCCTCGACGCACTGGCAATTACCGCAGCGAGTTATGGCTCGGCAAGATCAGCGACTTTTTTTCAGGGCAGGGAAGATTTAAAGCCATGGAGCCGCACACGGCGCATCGGCGTTCGCGAGCAAATATCCCTTGATCACCTGATGGCCAGTGCTGCCGTGCCGATCATATTTCCGCCCGAATCGATTAACGGAGAATTTTTTGGCGATGGCGCGATGCGCCAGGCGACGCCACTCAGCCCCGCAGTTCACCTCGGCGCAGATCGTATTCTCGTGATTTCGCTGCGCGACGAATCCGGCGATGCAAAACGCCAGATCAGGGAGCCGGCGGATGAACCGAGCCTCGCACAGATTGCCGGCTACATGCTCGATACCTTGTTTATGGACGGTCTGTATGCCGATCTCGAGCGTATAACCCGCATCAATCTGCTGGTCGATGCCGTGCCCGAGGAGCACCGGGTGGGTCCACTGGAGAAACTGCGGCCCATTGACACCATGGTTGTCGTGCCAAGCAAGGACCTGCGCGA
>DATCZF010000083.1:0-6421 GCA_036526055.1 Woeseiaceae bacterium | reverse complement strand
TCAACGCTGCCAGGTCGGCACAGTGGTGCGGCATCAGCGCTATATTGCTCTGGACAGCATGCAGCTTGTTGGTGGTATTGGCACCAACGCTCATGACGGCGATTACCGGACACATGTTGCACACTCAAATGAACGAGTTCGTCTGGCATCTTACCTGGCCCGGTTACTTCGTCGGCCTTGTGTCTTGGACTGTCTGCGCGGCAATAACAGGCTGGCTCATCTCCTCAGTCTATGAATGGCTTGGCGGCAAAAGCGGCAGTTAAATGGCATGAACGCCATACGAAATGGGGACCTAATGTGAGCGTAAAACTGAGCACACTCAGAAAGCTCGGTGGAATCAGTTCGTTACTTTCGGGTGACTTAACTCGTTGAAACCGGTGGTCACAGGACCACGGAAATCAAGCGGTTATTGATGTTGCCAACTCAGCCACTCCGATTGGGAAGCTGATGTCGTACCAATGGACTAACCGCGAGATCTTGGACTCCGTCTTCGTTACGCTCAGGCAGACGGGCTATTCGTCGACGCAACGTCGCAGCGCCTCAGCTGAGAGTTCTTTCCGGCTCCCATTGAACTACACCCGCATATCAGGGAGTTACGTATCACCTGGGCTTGGCCGAGCATAAAAGTGAGAGTACTGGGATTCTAAGCGATTCTGTGGCTCGAAGAGAAGAGATTGAGTGTTGGCGGCCCTCCTGCCATAAGCCCTGACCTGGAACTCGAACACGCGCATCTAAATCGGAATAAACGGCTTGTCGCACAACTGTTTGAGGACACTTGACGGGGTTGGTTGGAGTGACCCGGGTCCGGTAGACACTTCGGAGCTGTGATCGGGTCAGCCATGTTCATTATGACGACCACGTATGTGCTCCTGGCACATTGTCGAGTTCGGAGCTGGTGCCGCTATCGCGGTAGACAAACAATTTCTAGTGGCGCCTCGCGGTCAGTTGGTCATGGGTAGGTCTGCTGCAGTGTCCATTGTAATTGGCGCGCCTGTTTGAAGGCCTCTTTCAGCAGCATCCGCTGCGGCCTCGTCAGATCACGAGGATCAACACGATTGATGCTAGCGGCATCTCCTCCGGCGAGCTGCCGTTGCAGACGCAATCGCTGCAGGATATCCAGCGCCTCGATGGAGGCGTTGGTGTCAACGGCGGCACGATGTATGGCCGGTCCGGAAAGTCGCAGGCGCTCCACCGTGTTCGTGGTGAACAAGCCCAGTTGCAGGGCCCATATTCGTGCGGCATCGACGAATATCCGGGTGCCATGTTTCTTAAGGTCAACACCATGCGGGGAGCCGTCATTGTCGCAGACAATCTGTCCCAGCCGGTTCAATGCCGGTCTGGCGGTCCGTGACTGCTTGGCCAGCAAATGCAGAAATCGCGGGTATTGAGCCGGCTGAGGCATCAGCCATTGGCGTAAATCGTCGGCTAGTTCGTCCTGTCCGTACAATGGGCGAAAATCGAAAAAAATCGTGGCTTTGAGGATTGCCTCGGGCTCCGGCGTCGCCATCCAGTTGGAAAAGCGTTGATGCCATTCGCGCGACGACAGGCACCACTGGGGATTTCCGGCCATGATGTTGCCTGGGCACAGCTTGAATCCACAGCGGTCCAAGCCCAGATTTACCGCTCGTGTGAACGGAAGAAAAGCCCGGCGTATCTCGTCGGTATCTTCTTCGCGTTCCGGCTGGAAAATCAGGCCATTGTCCTGATCGGTGGCGAAGCCCTGCTCGACCCTTCCCTCGGATCCGAATACCATCCAGCACCAGGACACCGGGGGCAAGTCAAATTCGTTGGCGACCAGTTCGATCACGCGAATGTTGATCAGATCGTTCAGGCCGGACATCCAGCCGAACAGGATTTCGACCCCCATACCATTGTTGAACAATTCGCTTGCGCGCTCGCGTACGGCGTAGGCGGCCGTCGCCATTCTCTCGACGTCATTTGCGCCCATGATGCGGTCCACCAGGTCCTCGGCGCCGCCTTCGCGATAACCCGGCAGATCGGATTGAGACAGCAGACCTTGCATGCGCCCGTCCGCTTCCACCAGCAGCAAATGTTCGAGATGGCCTCGGGTGAACGTCACGCGGGCGCGGTGTACCGAAGCATCCGCCGGCAGTGTCGCGGGCGCAGCTATCATGTGAGCGTAAACGGGCTCCTCGAGGTCGACACGATGCATGGTTATGGCGCGAAGCAGATCGCTCAGAACGACGATACCCAACGGACGATCTTTCTGTTCAGCGACCACGCTGGCGGTTGCGCGACCCCACCCGAATTGAAACAGCGCCTCACGAATGCTGCTGTCCGGCTTCAGAACCCGCGGCTCGCCACGCACCAGCAGCCGCACCGGCGCCCCGCCCACCCAGATGTCAGTGTTCATGCTGGGGAAAGCGGTTTCGCGCTGTTCGACTTTGTCCGTCCGCATCATTTCAGTATTTCCTTTACTCGGGCCACCAGTTCGTGTGTGGAGAACGGTTTGGTGATATACGCATCGGCGCCCAGGGATAACCCCTTGGCAATTTCGACTTCCCGGCCTTTGGCGGAGAGAAGGATGATAGGCAGACCGCTCAGAGCCGGGTCGGCGCGCACCTCCTTGCACACCTCGAAACCGTTCTTGCGCGGCATCATCACATCCAGGATCATCAGATCCGGGCGTCTCGCGGCCAGCATCTCGATTGCAGCCTGACCGTCGCCCGCGGTCTGCACCTCAAAGCCTTCGCGCTTCATAAGAAACTCGAGCGACAGTACGATATTCGGTTCGTCATCGACTATTAAAATGGTCTTGCTCATGCGTTTCTCCTGTAAGTGTTCAGGCACTGTCCATGGCAGGTAATTCAAAGGTGAAGGTTGCTCCATATCCAGGGCGGCTCTCGACCTGGATGCGCCCACCGAAATGCTCAATGATGCGGCGACTGATGGGCAGACCCAGGCCCGTCCCCACGGGTTTTTCGCTGCTGCTTCCCTGGCGGAATTTTTCGAAAATATCCTGTTGATCCTCGACGGCAACACCTGGACCATTGTCCTGCACGCTGATCCGGAATATTTCACCATCACGGCACAGGCGCACACACACCTCTCCCGTATTCGCGGGGGCGAACTTTGCGGCGTTGGAAAGCAGATTGACCAGCACCTGCATCAGGCGGTCGCGATCGGCGCGGACGGTACAGGTTTCCTCCGGCAGTTCGACAGTCAACTGGACACCGCGCTCACTGAACAACCGTGTGTTCACCTCGCATCCGTCGCCGATCAACTCCCCAAGATCCACCCTTTCGATACGCCAGTTTGCATGTCCGGATTCGATCTTGGCCAGATCCAGTACCTGGTTGACCAGACGCGTCAAACGTTCAGTTTCAGTGACGATAATGTCGAGAAATTTTTTACGCTGCTGTAGCTCAACTTCCGGGTCCTCAGCCAGTATCTCCGAGAAGGCGCGGATGGATGCAAGTGGGGTACGCAGCTCGTGCGTTACCGAGGACATGAAATCGTCTTTGACCCGATCCAGTTCCTTGAGTTGTTCGTTAGCCACCTTGAGTTCGCGACCCGCTGCCTCGAGTTCGCTCGATTTGCGTTCCAGCTCACGGCTATAGGCGCGAATCTGCGAAGCCTCGTCGAGTATATTCAGCACCTCGTCCAGGCCCAGTGCTTCCTCCGCGGTGACGGAGGCCACCATGACCCGTGCGGAGGCGCTGCCGATCGCGCCCGCCAGCAGGGTCTCGGAAAAATGCACCGTACCGGCATCGGCGGGCAACTGTTCGACGTTCGGCGCCCCACGGTCGGCCGCGTAGCTTTCAAATGCCTTGCGCGCACTCTCACTGCCAAGAAAACGCTCAGCCAGCGAAATCAGTTCCTTTACCTCCGCCTTGCCACGCCACAAGGGCACACCGCTCGGCGCCTCGCGTTTTAGTACGTCCACGAACAACGTCGCCTGGGTAGCTTCGTTGATGGTCGACTCGCGACGTAACGAGAACAGCAGATAGGCCCCGATGTTGAAAACCATGCTCCAGAACAGACAGTGGGTGATCTCGTGCAAGCCCGACAGCCCGAAAAGAGCCTGCGGACGCAGCAACTCGATACCGAACGGGCCGTGTTGCAGAAAATCCGCAGATAACCATCCTGACTTGGCAAATGACGGCAGAAGTAATGTGTATATCCAGATCACAAAGCCCACCAGCAAACCGGCAAGCGCTCCCTGGTAGGTGCCTCCTCGCCAGTACAAGCCGAAGATCATTGCGGGCGCAAATTGTGCAACCGCCGAAAAGCTGATCAGGCCTATGCTCACCAGTGCATAGGCTTCACCGGCGACCCGAAAATACAGGTAACCCAGCAGCAGGATCACTACGATAGCGCTACGACGTATCGTCAGCAGTATCCGGCTAAGATCAACATGCGGGGGCAGCCGTGTCCAGCGGCGCAGCAGTCCGGGCATTATCAGATCGTTGCACACCATGGTGGAGAGCGCGATGGTTTCCACGATCACCATGCCCGTGGCAGCCGACAGACCACCGATGAACGCGAACAGCGACAGTCCCTCCTGTGCATGTGCCATCGGCAGCGTAAGCACAAACGTATCGGCATCCACTCCGGTGCCTGCGAATTGAATTTGCCCGGCGATGGCGATAGGAATGACGAACACATTGATCAGTAACAGGTAGAGTGGAAATACCCACATCGCGCGGCGTATCTGACGCTCGTTACTGTTCTCAACCACCGCCACCTGAAACTGCCTCGGCAGCAGCATCACCGCGAGCGCCGCCAGTATCGTCAACGAGTACCAGGTTTCGTAGTCGTTCGCCTGGAAGTTGATGTGCGTGGTGAGGACACCCGCGGCGGCAGCCTTGTCGAACAGATCGGCGAAGCCATCGTGTAAGTGATAGGTAACGAAGATCCCCACCGAGAGAAAGGCCAGCAGCTTGATGATGGATTCGAAGGCGATCGCCGCTACCATGCCCTCGTGGCGCTCGCTGGCATCGAGATGACGTGTGCCGAACAGGATGGTGAACAACGCCAGGGCGAGCGCAACGTACAATGTCGTATCCTGCGTGATGGGCAGGTTTTGCAGCGACTCGCGAGACGGAATGTCCGGATAATGCTGGAGAGTAGTGTAGCTGCGCGATATGGCTTTGAGCTGCAGGGCGATATAGGGCACCACACCCAGAACTGCGATCACAGTCACAACCCCGCCAAGCACCTGGCTCTTGCCATAACGTGAAGCAATAAAATCGGCGATTGAGGTGATGCGCTGGGTTTTGCTTACCCGCACCATCTTCAGCAACAAGGTTCCCCAAAGCATTGCGATCAGCGTTGGGCCGAGGTAGATCGGCAGAAATCCCACCCCGGTCCCTGCTGCGCGGCCGACACTGCCATAGTAGGTCCAGGCCGTGCAGTAGACGGCCATGGACAATGCGTACACAAAGGGGCTGGCGATCACCGAGCGGTTTTGATCGGCGCGCTTGTCAGCCCAGTAGGCGATTGCGAACAATACAGCGAGGTAGAGAAGGGAGTAGACGACGATGAGGCGGGGACCTAGCATCTTGGTAAGACTTTCGGGTCAGGTCCTACCGCGCTCGACCAGCCAGGCAATCAGTGCGATCAGCGCTACCCATGTGCTGAATAGATAAATATAAATGACCGGGAAGCCGAGCAGCTCTGTGTCTGTATCAAATACGGACAACAATGGCGAGTAGAGCAGAAGCACGCCGAGCAGAAAAAGACCGATCATTCGCTGGCGAAGCAAGAGTGAGCGGTGCATGATGTTCTCCGCAGTGGCCTACGGTATACAGAAAGAATAGACGCAAGTTCCTGACCTAACAAGCGAATGTGATCAGAATCAACACTGCTACCACTAAATTGTAGTTGCCGTGGAATCCGTGGCAGCTTTCCCCTGGAATCGGTGGCAGGCTTACCCCGGAATTAGTGGCCGGAATCGCATGGAATACTCAGCGCTCACAGGGATAGATGGGGAAATCGTCGAAAAGTATCTGAAGTGTGATGATTCCAGCGGATCTGGATAGCTGTACGCGACGGGAAGATTACCGCACTGCAGAATAGAAAAGTGAGAGTACTCGGATTCTAAGCGATTCTGGAGCGGCTGGAGAAGGGAAATTGCAAACACAGTATCTGGCACACGCCGGCAGAACTGGACTAGACCTTCGATCCAATTAGTTCGCTCGCCGTCAAACCGTCTGCCCCTTACGCGCGATGAATCGAGGCTCGCTACGGCATTCCACCATCATTCTTGTCGCCAGGAGGCAGTCGGACGCCAATTCGGCTTTTGGTAGCGTCCAGTGACGCGCGCATGAGCGCCAGCCACTGCCGCGCCCACGCAAATTCAATACCCAGGATCGATAAACCCAATGGCACGACAAGGATTGCGGGCCCTGGTAATACGACCATCGCAAGACCGACAAGGAGAATGGAGGACCCGAGG
>DATCZF010000082.1:0-12179 GCA_036526055.1 Woeseiaceae bacterium | reverse complement strand
GTGAATATGGCGACGCTGACGGCTGCGCCGGTGAGCGCTTACAAGTCTTTCTCGATGCACTGATGCACGTCCTTTGCGCCGGCAAACTCGGTGCCCGCGAAGGAATTCAAATACAGTTTGAGCGACTTCGACTCGACCATGCATTCCGATTCGGCCGGGATTCTCATTTCCACGACTGCGATGTGTGGTTTGCCGTGTGTGTCTAGCCAGCTCAGCTCGTAGGCATTCCAGATATCTTCGCCGCTGAATGGCAAGTCACCACCTGCGAACCAGGCCTTGCGGGCCTCACCGCGAGGAATGGGAAAAAGGAGATCCGGCGAATACAGGTCCGGATATTGACTGGCAAGGCCGAGCGGAGACTTTTTTTGAATCATCAGGTCGGGAAAGGCTTCAAATGGTTGGTTTACTCATCGCAATTCTATGCTAAACGGCAGCGCTTTGCCGCAATACTCGACGTACCCTGGGAGAAGTCGTGTCGCAACCGGGCGGCGTGAAATGGCAGCGTCTGGTGTAATATTGGCGGCAAAATCTACAGCAAAAAGACGTGGCAGCAATGAAACTGATCAGAAACGCATCGGTATTTGCACCGGAACCCCTCGGTCAGCAAAACCTGTTGGTGGCAGGCGGGCAAATCGTGTGGATCGGCAGCGATATCGATGCGCTGCCCGCATCGCTTGGCGCAGAGGTCTGCGACCTCGAGGGCAGAATGCTGTTCCCCGGCCTGATCGACGGACACGCGCACATAACCGGTGGTGGCGGCGAATCGGGTTTTCGCAGCCGGGTACCGCCCTTGTCGCCGGGGCATTTTTCCTGCGCCGGGGTGACCAGCGTTGTGGGTGTGCTCGGCACGGATGACACGACGCGGGATACACGCGGCCTGGTTGCGCAGGCCAACGCGTTGCGGGAAGAGGGCATCAACGCCTGGTGCCATACGGGCGGCTATCACGTTCCGCCGGTGACGCTTACCGGCAGCGTCCGTGAAGACATCGTCTTTCTCGACCCGGTCATCGGGGTTGGCGAACTGGCAATCAGCGATCACCGGTCGAGCCAGCCGACGCTGGACGAATTGCTGCGCATTGCCGGCGATGCGCACGTTGCCGGAATGATGACGGGCAAGGCCGGGATTGTGCATCTGCACCTTGGCGATGGCCTGCGTGGTCTGCAGCTGGTGAATGACGCGCTGGATACAAGCGAAATTCCGGCGCGGGTCTTCAACCCGACACACGTCAACCGCAGGCGCGCGCTGTTTGCGGAAGCCATGGAACTGGCCAGGCGTGGTTGCACGATCGACATCACGGCATTTCCGGTGGAGGATGGGGAGGACGCTTACTCCGCCGAAGAGGCCCTGTTGCAATACCTGGATGCAGGGCTTCCGGCCAATCGTGTGACGGTCAGCTCCGACGGAGGAGGCTGTCTGCCACATTTCAACGAACACGGGGAAATCGTCAGGATGGAAGTCGGGCAATCCGCCTGCCTGCTGGCAGCGTTGCAGGCCATGCTGCTTGCCGGACAGCCTGTGGAACGAATCCTGCCTGCCTTTACCGCCAACGTGGCCGATTTGCTGCGCTTGCGCAGCAAGGGCCGAATCCGCGTCGGCCTGGATGCCGATCTCGTCGTGCTTGACGAAAACTTCAAGTTGCGCGACGTCATGGTGCTGGGCGAATGGCACGTCAAAGGCGGCGCGCAGGTTCGTTTCGGACAATTCGAATCGCCGGCCTGATGCTGGCGCGCGGCAGGATTATTCCATGCCGAGAATCAGCTCCCAGTAGTCCGGTGATACCGGCATGATCGACAGCCGGTTGCCGCGTCGATTCAGGATAAAGTCGCTCAATCCCGGGTGGCTCTTCAGTTCCCGCAAGGAAATATTGCGCTTCAGCTTGCGCTTGAAGCGCACGTCAACCAGCTGCCAGCGGGGCTTTTCCGGGCTGCTCTTGGGGTCGTAATACTTTGATTTTCTGTCGAATTGAGTGGGATCCGCATAGGGCTTGCTTGCCACTGTCATGATACCGACGATTCCGGGTTCGGCGCAGTTCGAATGGTAGAAGAACACCTCGTCGCCAATGCGCATGTCGTCGCGCATCATGTTCCTGGCCTGGTAATTGCGAATACAATCCCAGGGCTCCAGTCGGTCCTTCTTCAGGTCATCGATGCTGTACACATCGGGTTCGGATTTCATCAGCCAGTACGCCACGATTCCTCCGCCGGCAGGGTGATTTTGGCAGTGTGTCGAGTCTAGCACGCCTGCTTATGTTGCAGACGCTCCGGGACCTACCACGTTTGACGGCCCTGTCAAGGTGGTTGGACCCCTCAGGGTCTTATATACTTTGCCTCGAGCGCTGCGACGAATGACACGGTCGAGCGCACTAGCGCCTGGTCGCGGCCAATGCGCAACTCTGGAAATAAGGAGAGTCTCCGTTGTCTAGTAGCCTGCTTGCAAATCTCTTCGGCTCCTCGCCCGTAATGCCGTTAGAGCAGCACGTCAATCTCGCCTATCGGTGTACCAAGGAACTCATCGGCTTTTTTGAGGCGGTGATCGAGGGAGACTGGGATAAGGCGACCGAAATTCGCAAGACAATTGCGGCCCTGGAGCACGAAGCGGATAACCTGAAGAAGGAGATTCGCCTGCATTTGCCGAAGAGCCTGTTCATGCCGGTCCCTCGGGAGGACCTGCTCGAACTGTTATTGGTGCAGGACAAGATGGCCAACCTGACGAAGGATGTTTCCGGGTTGGTGCTGGGGCGGCACATGGTCATACCCCCGGGATTGGCCGCGGAGTTCATGGCCTACGTACAGCGCAATATCGATGCGGCCAAGCAGGCCAGGAAGAGCGTGCGGGAACTGGACGAGTTATTTACCAGCGGCTTCAGGGGAGCCGAAGTGTCGCTGGTGACTTCAATGATCGAGCAACTCGATCGTATCGAGTCAGAAACCGATGACATGCAGGCACGCCTGCGCCGGGCAGTGTTTGCAATAGAAAAAGACATGCCGCCTGTAGACGTAATTTTTCTTTATCGCGTCATCGAACTGACGGGCGAAATAGCCAATATGGCGGAACGGGTCGGGCGCCGCCTCGAATTGCTGCTCTCACACTAAATCATCAAGGATTTCCGAAGGGGTAAGGGCCAGGCCACACTGGCGCTGAGCGAGAATAATGGAACATCAACTTATATACATCAGCCTGGCAGCCGTCTTCGGTATTTTTATGGCCTGGGGCATCGGCGCGAACGACGTCGCCAATGCCATGGCGACCTCGGTTGGGTCAAAGGCGCTGACCATCCGGCAGGCAATCCTTGTTGCGGCAATTTTCGAATTCCTCGGTGCGGTACTTGCCGGCGGAGCAGTAACGTCGACGATTCGCAAGGGCATCGTGGATGCATCGCTGATTGCCGACCAGCCCGAATTACTGATCTATGGCATGTTGGCAGCGTTGCTCGCGGCGGGAAGCTGGTTGCTGATTGCATCACGCAGTGGCTGGCCAGTTTCCACAACGCATTCGATTGTCGGTGCCATCGTAGGGTTTGCTGCGGTTGGTATCGGTGTCGACGCGGTACAGTGGTCCAAGGTTGGCACGATCGTGATGAGCTGGGTCATATCCCCGCTGATAGCCGGGCTCATTGCTTACCTGATATTCGGCAGTGTGCAACGCCTGATCCTGCAACAGCCCGATCCGCTGGAAAAAGCCAAAAAGTACGTGCCCATCTATATTTTCTTTGCGGCTTTTACGATTACCCTGGTGACCATCATGAAGGGCCTGAAACATGTGGGCCTGTCGCTGTCGCTGGGGCATAGCTACCTCCTGGCAATCGCAATTGCGGGCGTCATCGCCGCGATCGGCACAGTTGCCATTCGGCGCATTCAACCGGACCCGCGGCAAGAGAAGCGGCAGCATTTCTACACCGTGGAACGGGTATTCGCCGTATTGATGGTGGTCACAGCCTGTTCCATGGCATTTGCCCACGGTTCCAACGACGTGGCCAATGCGATCGGTCCAGTCGCTGCGGTGATCAGCGTCGCCAAGAACGGGATCATCGGCGCCAAGTCGGAATTGTCCCAGTGGGTGCTGTTCCTGGGCGGGGCGGGCATCGTTGTCGGTCTGGCGACTTTCGGACGTCATGTAATCAGAACGGTTGGTGAGAAAATCACACAGCTGACCCCGAGTCGCGGCTTTGCCGCAGAGCTCGCCGCAGCGACCACGATTGTCATCGCATCAGGCACCGGCATTCCGATTTCAACGACTCACACGCTGGTCGGTGCCGTACTCGGCGTCGGCATGGCCCGCGGTATCGAGGCTATTGACCTGCGTGTCGTAGGTCGTATTGTGGTGTCATGGATCGTGACGATACCTGCGGGCGCGATCCTGGCAATCGTATTCTTCTATATGTTCAAGGCGCTCTTGCCCTAGCGCGAACGTCGCGACGACATCCCGGGAGGCGGCAGCATGCAGCAGAGGTCCGTTCCATTTCTTCTTGCGCTCTTGCTGCCCTGCCTGCAGCTGGCGGCACAGGTCAATGATGAGCCCATCATCAACTACAGTGAGCTGCACCACCCGCAGTACGACACCCAGGGGATGGTGGCCGCGCAAAACGAAATTGCGAGTCGCGTCGGCGCCGAAATACTCGCGCAGGGCGGGAATGCCGTCGATGCGGCGGTGGCTGTCGGCTTTGCACTGGCTGTAACAACGCCGCGGGCGGGCAACATTGGCGGCGGTGGCTTCATGTTGCTGCACCTGGCGGCAAGTAACGAGACGGTCGCAATCGATTATCGCGAGATGGCTCCGCCGCGCGCCAGTCGCGACATGTACCTCGATGAAGACGGCAATGTGGACAATGACAAGGCGAGGTTCAGCCATCTGTCCAGCGGCGTTCCCGGTACGGTTGCGGGGCTGCACCTGGCCCTGACCAAGTACGGCACGATGCCATGGAAAGACGTGATCGAGCCGGCCATGCGGCTGGCACGCGACGGCATTATCGTCAGCTACGACCTTGCCGAGAATTTGCGCGCGCGGCGTGATCGGCTTGGCAGGAATGAAGCGAGTCGCAACGCCTTCTACAAGCCTGACGGTCAGCCGTATGCACCCGGAGAACTGTTCCGGCAGAAAGATCTGGCGCGCACCCTGCAGGAGATCGCCACGAACGGTCCCGATGCATTTTACCGGGGCAAGATCGCCGCGCTTATCGTTGCAGAAATGGAACGTGGCGGTGGTTTGATCGACGCCGAGGCGCTCGCCGCCTACCGACCCGTGGAGCGCCGGGCCGTGCGAGGTTCATACCGGGACTTCGAGATTGTCGCCATGCCACCACCCAGCTCGGGCGGCCTGCATGTCATCCAGATGCTGAACATCCTGGAGCATTTCCCGGTCGCCCGCCTCGGCGCCGGCAGTGCGGATAACATTCATTTGCTGGCAGAGGTGTCTCGGCTGGCTTTTGCGGACCGCAGCAAACACCTCGGTGATCCTGATTACTACGAGGTGCCCCAGGAATGGCTGATCAGTAAAGATTATGCACGGCAACTTGCAGCAACGATCGACCTGCAACGCGCCCGGCCGTCTGCGGACGTGGCCCCCGGGGTTGCCCCCGCCTATGAGAGTCCCGATACCACGCATTTTTCGGTTATTGACCGTGATGGCAATGTCGTTGCCAATACCTACACGCTGAATTTTTCTTACGGAAACCACGTCACGGTTCCCGGTGCCGGTTTTCTCCTGAACAATGAAATGGATGATTTCGTCTCGGCGCCCGGCATACCGAATGCTTTTGGCATGCTCGGCGGGGAGGCGAACGAGATTCAGCCGGGCAAGAGACCCTTGAGCTCGATGACGCCGGTCATCGTGTTCAGGGACGGCGTACCCGTGCTGGCTACCGGAAGTCCCGGTGGCAGCAGGATAATCAGTGCGGTCTTACAGATGCTCGTCAACGTAATCGATCACGGCATGAACATCGCCGACGCCACGGATGCTCCGCGCATTCACCACCAGTGGTATCCGGATCAACTTCAGCTCGAGCCAGGCATCAGCCCGGATACCATCGCGCTGCTCAGGGCGAAAGGACATACCATCGGCGAGAACAGCTGGGCAGTCGGCAGCCTGCAGTCTGTTGCGCGCCGCGGCGGCATGTTTTACGGGGCTTCTGATCCACGTCGCCCGGCCGCAGCAGCCGTAGGCGCGGGAGCGATCAATTGTCCGTTAAAGGTGCCTCCCTGCAAGCGGTCCCCGGCGGCACAGTTTGCTTACTAGCAGCGCAAATAAAAGAGCCATGACCGTTGGCACGTAACGATAATTCGGCGCCAAATCTGCTGTGCGTTGCTGTGACATTTGCTATTGTGGTTCACGAAGCAAGGCGAAGGACTCGCAAGGGTAGTTGACCGATGGCTGAAACCGAGCAAAGCACGTCCGGCGTGCCTGGCATATCCCGAGGCACGCGTCGGTATGTGCTTGGTCTGCTGGTCGTGATCTATACCTTCAATTTCATTGATCGCCAGATTCTTGCGATCCTGCTGCCGGCAATCAAGGAAGAGTTTCTTGTCAGCGATACCGTGCTGGGGCTCCTGGCCGGGACGGCCTTCGCGGTTTTCTATGCGACCCTGGGCATACCGATCGGGCAGATTGCCGACCGCTGGAGCAGGCGCAATATGATCGCGATTTCGCTCGCCATGTGGAGCGCCATGACTGCGGCGTCCGGCCTGGTGACTAATTTCGCCCAGCTGGCCCTGGCAAGAATCGGCGTGGGCATCGGCGAGGCCGGCTGCAGTCCGGCGGCGCATTCCCTTATTTCCGACTACTACCCACCCGAGCAGCGATCGACGGCGATGGGGATTTACACGGTCGGCATCTCCATCGGCATAATGATCGCGTATCTTGCCGGAGGCTGGGTCGTCGAAAATATCGGCTGGCGCGAGGCCTTCCTGATCGTCGGCATTCCCGGCATCGTCCTGGCCATTGTCGTATGGCTGACGATCAAAGAGCCACAACGGGGCATCTCCGAGGGCCGCATAGATGCCGGGGACAAGGTCAGTATTGTGGCTGTTGGCCGCTTCCTGGCCCAGCGACGCTCCTTCATCAACATGGCGTTTGGCGCAGCGCTCGCTGCGTTCCTCGGTTATGCGGTGGCGAATTTTTTCCCGACTTTCCTGTCGCGCAGCTTCGGCCTGCCCTTTAGCGAAATCGGCGTGTACCTCGGCCTGATCTACGGCATCGCGGGTGGTGCCGGTTTCGCGGCTGGCGGCTATTTTGCCGACAGAATGGCGAAGCACGAGATCAGGTATTCGATGTGGGTGATTTCCGCCGCCATCATGCTGAGCTGGCTGTTTGCCTTGCCGGTGTATATGGCAAGTACCGTCAAGGTGACCCTGATCGCATCGATTATTCCCACGGTTTTCTCGAATTTTTACCTCGCGTCGACGCTGGCGAATACACAAAGCCTGGTTGGCTTGCGCATGCGAGGAGTCGCTTCTGCGATTGTCCTGTTCATCATCAATATCATCGGCCTGGGGCTTGGTCCGCCGACGGCCGGAATGATTAGCGACTTGCTGGTTCCGTATGCAGGGGATGAGTCCATGCGCTATGCGTTGCTTGGCATGTCGCTGCTGATCGGACCGTGGTGTGCCTGGCATTATTTTCGCGCGGGCAAATACCTTGAGGGGGACCTGGCGCGCAAAGATGACGCGGCCTGAGTAATTTCGACGCCTGATCCAAAAGACAAGGGAGGTTAGTGGTGCTAGAAGAACTGACGAGGACAATTACTGAGCGTGTCGACGGCAAGTCCGCGATGGGCTTCAACGTCAAATTTGACCTGGGGGATACCGGCATGATCTTCGTTGCCGGCCTGAACGCCCCGATTCAGGTCAGCAATGAAGATGGCGATGCAGCGACCACCATCATCATGGCGGCAGAGGATTTTGCCGCAATGCTGCGCGGCGAGTTATCGTCGATGAACGCCTTCATGATGGGTAAGTTACGGATCGAAGGCAGCATGGAAAAGGCCATGCAGCTGGGGACGCTGTTCTCCTGATCTTGCGAGTCGCGTTCAGCCGCCCTGGCGCGGCTTGCGAATAACCCGCGTCGTTGATGTCGCGGTCGCAATCAGGCGGCCGTCTTCGTCGTGAAGTTCCCCGGCAAGGAATGCCACGGATTTGCCAAGCCGTACCACGTGCGCGGTGGCAATTAAGGCCCCCGGGTGCGCGGCTTCGAGAAAGCTTACCTTGATTTCGAGCGTTGGCAGGATCACCCAGCCTTTTTCGACCCCAAAAACGGCGTGCGCCATGGCCGAATCGATCATGCCGGTGATAAAACCGCCCTGAACGATGTCCCCCGAGTGACAAAACTCCGGCGTCGCCTCGAATGCCATGCGCATCGTATTGGTATTTTCATCAAATGACAGCACGCGCCCGCCGAGAGTTTTCACGCAGGGCGGGGCATGTTCATTGAGCATGTCGACAATCATTTGGCCGGTGATCTGCTGTTTGTCGAAATCCATAGAGGTTGCTCCGCGGTCTTTTGATCAGGGCTGCTCGCCGCTTATGCCAACGAGGAAGTTAACGACATTTGTGCCGATCTCCTCGATAGCGTAACCGCCCTCGAGAACCACCAGTACGGGAATCTGTTGTGAAGCAACCAGTTTGCCCATCGCGACATAGTCTTCCTGCGCAATGCCGAAGTGGGTTGTTTGATCGTTTTCGTAAGTATCGACGCCGAGAGGGACGACCAGGACATCAGGCTGAAATTCGCCGACCAGGTCCAGCGCTTCTCCCAGGGCGGCCTCGTAAGCCGGCCACCTGGTTCCCAGCGGCAGCGGGAAGTTGCGATTAAAGCCATTGCCGGCGCCGCTGCCGGTTTCGTCCGCATAGCCGGCGAAATACGGATACTCGTCCCGAGGGTCGGCATGCAGCGATATCGTGAGAATGTCGGCACGATCGTAAAAAATACTCTGCGTGCCGTTGCCATGATGGTAGTCAACATCGAGTATGGCGACACGTTCCTTGCCGGCGCTGCGGAACGACTGGGCGGCGATTGCGCTGTTATTCAGGTAACAATAACCGCCAGACTGGTTGGCGCTGGCATGGTGACCCGGAGGACGGCACAAGGCGAACGCGTGCGGTTCTCCCTGCAACAGCAGGTCTCCCGCGCTGAGGGCGATGTCCGCGCTGCGCCGAATGGCCTGCCAGCTGCCCGCCACGAATGGCGCCTCGATATCGAAGGCATAGTGGCCGAGTCTGCCAACGATGCTGCGCGTGAGATGCCCCCGCATACCCGGGCCGACAAAAGTATCGGCCCGCGCATTCAGCTGCTTCTGGCCTGCCGCAACCCAATCTGTCCAGGCGTGGCTGAGGAACTCCACATAGTCGCTGTCGTGGATAGCGAGAATGGCTGCATCGTCATGGCTCTGTGGCAGGCGCAGCTCATTCGGCCATCTTGCGCGCAGCGCCGCCAGGACGTTACTGGCTCGCTCGGGCTTTTCCGCCATGCGCTCGACGCCACTGCCGGAGATTCGCAGCAGGCCATCGTGCAACAGGTGATCATCGGAATAGATACAAAGCATGACAGTCAGCTAAACCGCGCGCAGATACCAGTCGAAGTCCAGCGGCGCCACCTTGTTATGGTAGCGCCTGGATTCATCCCGACGGTTCATCGCGTAAATTCGGCAATAATCTTCGCCGAGGTATTGCGGCAGAATTTTGCTCTTCTCGAACTTGTCGATCGCTCGGTCCCAGCGGCGTGGCAGTTTTGCCTTCAATGTGATGACATCGCCTTCTTTCACCATGCGCCCCGGATTGACCTTGTTGGTCAGCCCGTAATGCACGCCGGCCAAGAGCGCTGCGGTAACGAGGTAGGGGTTGGCATCGGCCCCGGAGCTGCGGTGTTCAAACCGCAAATTGTCCTTGTTACAGACGGGAATGCGAATGGCGACACCGCGGTGATTGGTGCCCCAGTTGGGTTCGACGGGGGCAAATATCTCCGGTCTGAGGCGTCGATACGAATTGGCATTGGGCGAAAAAATCGCCGTGGCATCCGGCATGGTCTTGATGAGGCCGCCGACCGCATTGCGCAGGCGCTTCGTGAATGGCGGCTCACAACTGGCCGCACGATCATGCGAAAAATAATTCTTGCCGTTCTTGTCGACCAGGCTCATATGCACGTGCATTCCCGAACCGGCCCTTTCTTCAAAAGGCTTGGCCATGAAACAGGCCACAAAGCCATGGCGTAACGCGATGGCTTTCACCACGCGCTTCAGCAGTATGGCGTGATCGCAAGCCAGCACCGGGTCATCGACATGATGCAGGTTGATCTCGAATTGTGCCGGGGCGAATTCCGAGGTCGTGGTGCCGATTGGCAGGTTTTGTGCCTCGCAGGCGTCATTCAATTCGTCGAGAAACTCCTGGATGTCCCAGAGGTCATCAGGGTGGTAGACCTGCGGACCGGGCTGCGGCCGCCCGATGCCCGGGACCAGCGAGCGTTTTGGCGTCGGCGTGCTGCTATCCGGGTCGAGCAGATAAAACTCCAGCTCGCAGGCCATGACGATTTTGAGTCCCATGTCGGTGAGTGGCTGCATGGCCTTTTCCAGCACGTAGCGGGGGTCACCGAAAAAGGGTTCTCCGTCGCGCGTGTAGAAGCGGTAAAAAGCCTGCGCGGCCGGTTTGCGCGACCACGGAATGGGCGCCAGGCTACCCGGCACGATGCGGGCATCGATGTCGGGATCGCCGTCGTCAGCGCTGTAAGGGATTCCGGGAATCGTGTCGCCGAGGGTGTCAAGGAACACCGCTCCGCCAGGAAGGTTGAAGCCATTCCTGAAAGTCGACTCGAATTCATCGCCGCGAATTCGCTTGCTGCGAATCACGCCCATCATGTCCGCAATCAGCAGTTCCATGACGTCGGTTTTACCGTTTTTTCGCATGAACTTGCGCAGTTCAGCCAGGCCGGCAGCTGTTTTCTTTTTACTCATGGGTAATACGGAGTCCTGTTGTCTTGTTAGTCTTTGGCGGCGCCAAGCCGCTGTGCACGCCAGGCGAGAGCGGCTTTTGGCCCCTGTTCCTCGAGAATACGGTTAAAGGCCGCAGACTCTGGCGTTTCCGTTGATTCAATTCGAATATCGACCTCGAGTGCCGCCTCCAGCGCGTCGCGCATTCCGGCGGCCTCCCAGCTCGCGTTAATTGCCTTCTTGGTCAATTGCACAGCCAGGGAGTCGTTAAGCGCTATCTGTTTCGCAAGGCTGGCAGTCTCTTTCGCCAATGCATCCGCTTCCACCACGCGATTGATCAATCCGCAGCGCAGAGCATAGGCTGCGCTGATGTCCGTTGCACCGGTCAGAAGAATCTCTTTGGCACTTTTCAGGCCGACGATCCATGGCAAAACCAGGCAGACTATACCACTGCCATAACATACCTCTGGTGCACCGAAGCGGCAGTCGCTGGCGGCTATCGTCAGGTCGCAGACCGCGGCGATCTCCATCGAACTCCCCAGGCAATAACCATGTACCGAGGCGATGGTCGGCTTTGGACAATCCCAGAACCGCATGATCAGGTCAAAATCCCTGCGCAGTTCTGTGCGCAGGAATGCTTCCCGGGACTGACCGTCCGCGGGCTCTCCGATGTCAAGGTCGAAGCCCGCCGAAAAGGCGCGGCCGTTGCCTGCGATGACGATTACTTTGACGGCGTCATCGGTCTCGGCTTGCGTCAATGCGGCCGCCAACGCATCCAGCATGGCTCCATTGATGGCATTCAGTTTATTCGGCCTGTTGAGGCGCAGCTCCGCCACGCCGTCGCAGACCGTGTACTCGACGTTAGTCATGAATTCCTTCCGCCTTGCCTCCCCGCAAGACCAACCCGAATTATGCACGGCATTGCAGGATTTATCCCTATCGAATTGGGCATCCTCGATATTCGTTCCACAATGTGGCAGCGCATTGCTTTATGGATTCGCCGCAATTAGCGTAAGCTGCGACCCGGCAATCTCAATTGACGCAGGAACAGGAAGGCACGCAATGCGCATGGAAAATGCCTACGACGCCATTGTAATAGGCGCCGGCCACAACGGTTTGACGACGGCAGCCTATCTCGGCCGGGCAGGCCTGAGGACGCTGGTTCTCGAGCGTCGCGAGATCGTCGGGGGGTGTGCTGTCACCGAGGAAATTGACGCCGCGCGTGCGCCGGGTTGCAAGGTATCGACGGCGTCTTACATCGCCAGCATG
>DATCZF010000081.1:0-12534 GCA_036526055.1 Woeseiaceae bacterium | reverse complement strand
GTAAACTTGCAGGCCGGGGCAACGCAAGCACAGGAAGCACCATGCATCCGGTATTGAAGGATTTGCTGCAGCTGCTGCAGCTCGAAAGGATCGAGGACAATATATTCCGTGGTGAAAGCCGCGACATTGGCAGCGCCCAGGTCTTTGGCGGACAGGTACTCGGCCAGGCATTATCTGCGGCCTATGCGACGATCGAGGATCGCAGCGTGCACTCGCTGCATGCGTATTTTCTGCGGCGCGGCGACATGGAGGCACCGATTGTCTACGAAGTTGACCGCGCGAGGGATGGCGGCAGTTTTTCGGTGCGTCGTGTGGTGGCCATTCAGCATGGGCGCCCGATCTTCAATTGCGCGGCATCGTTCCAGAAAAATGAATCCGGCCTGGAACACCAGGCCACGATGCCGGCCGTGGTCGGCCCCGAGGGCCTGCGCGACCTGACGCAGGTGATTCCGGAACAGACGAGCCAGTTACCTGACAAGCTGCGACGTTTGCTCACCGGTAAACGCCCCTTCGAATTCCGGCCGGTCGACCCGATCGACCTGGAAAAACCCGCCAGGCGTGAGCCGATAAAGCACGTGTGGATCAAAGCGGTCGACGCTCTGCCTGACGATCCGCGGTTGCACCAGAATTTGCTGGCCTACGTTTCTGATTACGAGTTACTGGGAGCCAGCACGCTGCCGCACGGACTGCCTTTTGGCAGGGGCAACGTGCAAATGGCCAGCCTCGATCATGCGCTGTGGTTTCATCGCCCGGCCCGCGTTGACGAGTGGCTGTTATACACGGCCGACAGTCCGAATGCCTCTGGCGCAAGAGGATTTGCCCGCGGCCAGTTCTTTACGCGCGATGGTTTGCTGGTGGCGTCTGCGGCGCAGGAAGGATTGGTGCGCGTCATCCAGAACCCGGAGGACTTTCGCCCCTCTGATCCCCGGCTGCAGGTCTGACCTCCATTGGAAGGGATCAAGCGAATAACCGCCTGGTACTTCGGCGGGCGCATGCCGTTCGTTGCGCGCTCAATTTACCCGCTGGAATTACGTGCCTGGGCGACATTCAGCGTGGGCCTCGGCGCCGTGGAGGGCGGTGTCGTCGGCGTCCTGGTCAAGAACGTATTTGCCGGCAGCGTTAATGACATCCTGTTGAACCAGGCGGTGGCGATCGTTGCCGGCGCCCCGGCATTCGCCAATATTCTCAGCTTCCTGTGGGCGCGCTATGGCAGGGGCAAAGACAAGGTCAGCGTGCTCCGAATTTTCATGCTGCTGTCCGCCATCAGCCTCGCCTCGATATCCCTGGCGCCAGTCAATGGCATCGGCCTTGTCATGTTCGTCCTGGGGGTCCTGGGTACGCGCCTCTTCTGGGCCGGTATCGTCACCGTTCGCTCCGCCGTCTGGCGCAGCAATTATTCGCGCAACATACGCGGCAGTTTCACCGCGCGAATTACCGTTGCGGCGTCGCTGATCATGGCGGCGATCGGCGTACTGGCCGGTTGGGTGCTGGATCACAATATGGCCGCATTTCGCTACATCTATCCCGGCGCAGCGCTGGCGATGCTTTGCGGGCGTTACTTTTACGGACGTGTTCGCGTGCGCAAACAGCGCGCGCTGCTCCTCGCGGAAACAGCGTCTGAGGGGCCGACCGGCGCCAGGCGCGGCATGTTGTCGATCCTGCGCGACGATCGCGATTACCGGCGCTACATGATCTGCATGTTCGTTTTCGGCAGCGGCAACCTGATGGTGCTGTCGCAGATGATCATCGTGGTTACCGAGCTTTTCGATATCAGCCGCGTGCAGCAGATGCTGATTACATCATCGATTCCCTTCCTGGCGATGCCGCTGACGTTGCCATTGTGGGCGCGCTGGTTCGACACAGTCGGCATCGTGCATTACCGCTCGGTACAAAGCTGGACCTTCGTGGCCGCAATCGTCGTGCTGGCGCTGGGTTCCATTCAGCAGCAGCTGCCGCTGGTCTACGTGGGCGCGGTCATCATCGGTGCCGGACTTGCCGGCGGTAACCTGGGCTGGGCGCTGGGTCACAACGATTTCGCCAGCGATGACCGGGCAACCGAGTACATGGGATTGCACCTGACACTGACCGGCATTCGCGGTTTTGTCGCGCCCGTCACCGGTATCGCCTTCTACCAGTTCTTGCAGGGCTTTCGGCCTGATTTGGCTGCCTACAGCCTGCTATTGCCATTGCTGCTGACGACTTCGGGAGCCCTCGGCTTCGTGGCCATGCGACGAGAGCTGGAACGCCGCCGGCAAGGCGCCTGACGTCACGCTGGCGTCAGTTTGACTTGCCCTGCGCGGCGACCGCCGCAGCTGCGGCGGCAATCTTTTCCGGGTCACCCAGGAACTGTCGCTGCACCGGTCTCAGCTTGTCGTCGAGCTCGTAGGCGAGGGGTACGCCTGTCGGAATATTGAAACCGGTGATTTCTTCGTCGGAAATCTCGTCGAGCATTTTGACGAGCGCCCGCAAACTGTTGCCATGTGCGGCAATAAGGACATTCTTGCCGGCTTCAAGCTGTGGCGCGATAACGTCGTTCCAGCAGGGCGCGACGCGTGCCAGCGTGGTCGCCAGGGACTCGGTTGCGGGCAGGTTGGCAATGCCCGCGTAGCGCTTGTCGTGCGCCGGATGACGCTCGTCGTCCAGGGCGAGCTCCGGCGGCGGAATGTCGTAGCTGCGACGCCAGATGTGAACCTGCTCATCACCGTATCTGGCCGCGGTTTCCGCCTTGTTGAGCCCCTGCAACGCGCCATAGTGGCGTTCGTTCAGGCGCCAGTCGCGAATGACCGGAATCCACATGCGATCCATCTCGTCCAGCATGATCCAGAGCGTGCGAATCGCGCGTTTCAGCACTGACGTATAAGCGATGTCGAAATCATAGCCGAGCTCTCGCAGCAGGCTGCCGGCGGCGCGCGCTTCCGCAATTCCCTGCTCGGTCAGGTCGACATCGGTCCAGCCGGTGAACAGGTTCCTGAGGTTCCAGTCACTTTGCCCGTGGCGGCACAGTACGAGTTTTCCAGTCATTGTCGTTTCCGATAGCTGTTATTCACTGGCTTGCCTCACGTGTCTAATTACCGGCGAGCTTGCGCAATTCCTGAACGGCGACCGACAACGTTGCAAAGTCAATGCTGTCTTTGGCCTTGATTTCGTCAAATATGAGTTTCGCCTTGCTGATCGCAACCTGGTTGGCGTCCATCCAGTCGGTCACGGCGTCTGGCGATATTTCGGCCTTCGCCGTCACCAGCTCCGCCGTAATGTCACGGACGATGCCGTACAGCGCGTCGCGCAGGCTGGTTCGCGCCAGCGCGTGCCAGCGATCATTGGCCGCATGATTTTCGATCGCTGCGCCGAGCCAGAACGTATCCAGGCGTTCGCTGATATCGAAATAGATACTGGCGACGTCGCGCGGGTTCTTGTCGCAATTGTTCGCGATGGAGGTCACGTCGAGTGATGGCCGGGTAAACCGCAAAGCCGCCATTCGCTTGGCGACGCCGGATGGAGCTCCCATTGATGTGTAATGCTCCAGGGCCCCGGTGTAAATTTCCTTGCCGGTTCCCGGTAACACGCTCGAGATTCGGGAGAAGATGGCGCTTAATCCGGCGCGCAGTCTCTGGATCGAATCCTCGATCTTGATCTTGTGGCCGTGCCTCTCCAGCAACCAGTAGACGGCGTGACGCAGGATTCGGCTGACCTCGAACATCATCGCGTGTTGCGCTTCTGCGGGAATCTGGTTGTCCAGCGCCTCGATGCGCTTCCAGATGTCCGGCGCCTGGCAAACCTCGAGCACGACAACGTATGCCTGCGCGATTTCCGCGATGCTTGCATTGGTGTCTTCCTGGCTGCGTTTCACGAACGCCGGGCCCATGCGATTGACGATACTGTTCGCGATCAGCGTGGTAAGGATCTCGCGGCTCAGCCGATGTCCCGGGATCAGGTCCTTGTAGCGGTTTTGCAGCGGTGTCGGGAAATAGTTCAGCAACGCCGGCGCAAGGTATTTATCCAGCGGTGACGGCGAACTGATCAGGCCATTGTAAAGGTCGATCTTGGCGTAGCTCAGGATGATGGCGATCTCCGGACGCGTCAGTCCCTGCCGATTCTCGCGGCGTTCCGCAATCGTTTCTTCACTCGGCAGGAATTCCAGTTCCCGGTCGAGCAGCCCGCTGCGTTCGAGATCCTGGATCAATCGCGCCTGCTCATCCAGGCGCTCCAGTGCCTTGGCTTCCATCATGCTGATGGCTTGCGTTTGCAGGTAATTGTTACGCAGGACCAGGTTGGCCACTTCATCAGTCATGGACGCCAGCAGGGTGTTACGGTCCTCACGCTCCAGCCCCTTCAGCGTGGCCGCGGCGCTCAGCAAAATCTTGATATTGACCTCGCGGTCGGAACTGTCGACGCCACCCGAATTATCGATGAAGTCGGCGTTGGCGCGACCGCCGCGAAGGCTGTATTCGATGCGTGCACGCTGGGTGAAACCGAGGTTGCCGCCTTCGCCGATCACCTTGCAGCGCAGTTCGTCCGCGTTCACTCGCAGTGCATCGTTGCTGCGATCGCCAACGTCCGCATGGCTTTCCGTGGTTGCCTTGACGTAGGTTCCGATGCCGCCGTTCCATAACAGGTCGACGTCCAGCTTCAGCAGCATACGAATGACTTCGGGCGGGCTCAGCGAGGCGACGTTGACGTTCAGCAGTTTGCGCAGCTCGGCATTCATCACGATTTTCTTCGCCTGCCGGGAAAATACGCCGCCGCCCCTGGAGATCATCGTCGGGTCGTAATCGGCCCAGGAAGATCCTTTCATTTTGAACAGCCGCTGCCGTTCCTTGAAGCTGCCCGCCATATCCGGCGTCGGGTCGAGGAATATGTATTCATGGTTGAAGGCGCCGACCAGCTTGATCTTGCGCGACAGCAGCATGCCGTTGCCGAACACGTCTCCGGACATGTCGCCGATACCGACGACAGTAAACGGATCCTTCTGCGTATCCACGCCGAATTCCCGGAAATGACGCTTGACCGCCTCCCAGGCGCCTTTCGCCGTGATTGCCATTTTCTTGTGGTCATAGCCGGCCGATCCGCCTGACGCAAAGGCATCGTCCAGCCAGAAGTTGTAGCTGGCCGAGATTCTGTTGGCGATATCGGAAAACGTTGCCGTGCCCTTGTCCGCGGCGACGACCAGGTACGGGTCGTCATTGTCGCGGCGAACGACGGAGCGCGGTGGCACGACCTTGTCATCGATAATGTTGTCGGTCAGGTCGAGCAGGCCGCAAATGAAGGTCTGGTAGCACTTGATGACCGCTTCCCGGCGCTCCTCCGCACTGCTCGTCGGCAGGCGCTTGGGTACGAAGCCGCCTTTCGCGCCGGTTGGAACGATGACGGTATTCTTCACGACCTGCGCTTTCATCAGTCCCAGCACCTCGGTGCGGAAATCCTCGCGGCGATCCGACCAGCGAATACCGCCGCGGGCAATACTGCCGCCGCGCAGATGAACGCCTTCCACTTCCGGGGAATACACAAAGATCTCAAACTTGGGTCGCGGTTTCGGTGTCTCCGGCAATTTACCCGGGTCGATCTTGACCGAGAGATACCACTTCGGGTCGCCGGCCTTGTCGTCCTGGAAGTAGTTGGTCCGCAAGCTGGCAGAAATTGCACCGGCAAACGCGCGCAGAATCCGGTCTTCATCTAGGCTGCGAACCCTGCCGATCGCCCGGCCAATCTCCTTGCTGCAGGCATCCAGCCTGGACTTGCGGTCTTTTTCCTTGAGTGACGGATCAAACTGCAGCTCAAACTGCTGCACCATCTTGGCGGCCAGCGAGGCATGATTGAACAGCACTTCTTCCATGTAGTTCTGGCTGAAGGGCAGGCGTAATTGCAGCAGGTACTTGGCGTAGCAGCGAATGACCACGACCTGGCGCCATGCCATGCCGGCAGCCAGCACGAGCTTGTTGAAGCCGTCGTTTTCGACGTTGCCCGCGATGACCTGGGCAACGCAGTCCTGGAATTGGCTGGCGGTGCGGTCGAGCCGAATGCTGCCTGGATAATCCAGTTCGAAATCCTGAATCCAGAAACGTTCCGCGCCACCCACGCGCAACTTGTAAGGCCGCTCGCTGATGACCTTGACGCCCAGGCTTTCGAGGATGGGCAGCACCTCTGACAGGGGCAGGGGTTTGTCCATGCGAAATATCTTGAAATGCAGCCGCGCGCCTTTTTCCTCGACTGGCTGATACAGTTGCAGCGTCTCGTGATGCCGACCCTCCAGCAGGTCATCGATGCGACGCAAATCGTCACACGCAATGCGCGGCGGTGTGTCGTCTTCATAGGCAGCCGGGAATATGCCGCTGCGCTGTCGCATCAGCGCAGTACCCTCTTCGAAACCGAATTGCGCTATGGCTTCATCTTTCAGGCGATCCTGCCAGGTGACGACCAGTTCCTGGATCATGCTTTCGATATTGCGAATGCTGACTTTGGGTCGGTCCAGCGGCGGCGTGCGCACAATGATATGCACGCGCGCCAGGGGCGCCTCGGAGATCTCCACCCTGGAGTCCAGGGCAATGCCGCCAAATGCCTCCAGCAGTATTGCTTCAGCTTTGCGGCGAACCGCGGTGCTGTACTTTTCACGCGGCACATAAACCAGGCACGAGAAAAATCTGCGAAAAGTATCCCGCCTGACGAAGAATTTGACCTTTTGTCGGTCCTGCAGGTTCAGTATGCCAATCGTCGTGCGCGACAGGTCCTGGATCGACGCCTGGAATAATTCGTCTCGCGGGTAAGTGTTGAGAATGTTCATCAGCGACTTGCCGCGATGCCCGGTCAGCTCGAAACGCGCCCGTTCCACGACGCGCTGCACCTTCAGGCGCAGCAGCGGAATGTTGCGTGGGTTTTCGCTGTAAGCGATCGACGTAAAGAGGCCGATAAACCGTTTTTCACCGGTTACCTCGCCGTTTTCGTCGTAGCACTTGATGCCGATGTAATCGAGATAACTGCGCCGATGCACGGTCGAGCGGGAATTTGCTTTGGTGATGATCAGGATGTCACGGGATCGCGTATGGCGGCGCATTTCCTTGCTGAGCTCAACGACCTTGGTGCCGCGACTTTCATTGCGCAACAGGCCGAGGCCGGTGCCTTTGGCGGAGGCGAGCAGGAGACGATCCTTGTCTTGCTGCAGGGAGTACTCGCGGTAGCCGAGGAACGTAAAGTGATCTGCTGCCATCCATTCGAGCAGGGCTTTACTCTCACGTTGCAGCTTGCCATCGAGGCCCGGTATTTGTTCGTCGAGTTCCTCTGCAGCCTCGAGAATCTTGTTGCGCATGGCGTGCCAGTCGCTCACAGCCAGGCGCACGTCGCTGAGTACACGCAGCAATTCCTGTTCCAGGAGCTGCAGGCTTTGAGGGTCGCTTTCCAGGTCCGCCTCTATCCAGATGAAGGATTCGACCTCGCCACCGCTGGCATTTTTTTCGAGAACGCCGGTGAGGCTTCCTTTCGCATCCCTGATCACGCGCATCAGGGGGTGAATCGTGACGTGAATGGTCAGATCCTGGCGCGTGATCGCTGCGGTCACCGAGTCGACCAGGAATGGCATGTTGTCGTTGACAATCTGGATAATGGTACGGGGGTTCGGGTGCTCCGGCGTACCCTTGTCGATATTGAAGAGCTTGATCAGTACTTCGCCCGGCTTGCGACTAGCGGCAAATTTCAAATGTTCCACCGCGGCGACAGCCATCTCTTGAGCGCTGCGGCTTTGCAAATCCTCGACGGACAGATCGCGGAAGTACTGGCGAATGAAAGTCCCCAGGTGCTTTTTCGATTTAAGCATCTTTTGTTGAGGAGTGGCCTCTACGATGTCTTCGATCAGGCCGGTTTTGAGGTCGCTACTTCTGCGCAGCTGGGGTTTGGTCACGTCACGTTCTCCAGCCGGACATTTCACCCGGCCCTGTGGACAGAATTTCAAACGACTTTCGACCGCGGTCGCAGCCACGGCAGGCGCCTGGCTGTACAAATACCGGGTAAGAGAAAATTGCGGTCAGAATCGCTGGCATCTTTGATTTTTTTTGAACAGTTTTCTAATTCAATCGGCGGACGGTTTCACCAAGTCCCGACAGGCTTGTCGAGGGTCAGCGTAACAGTCCTGTCTGATTTCCAAATTGATTAGCCCCGCCGGTTTACCCTGCGCTCGAACCGCCAGGCTGGGATCGAGCCGGCTTGTCCGCACCTGATGCCATCGATGAACCTTAAAACGGCCGGAATTATACATCATATTTCGCGCATGGCCGCGCTTTAGGCACGCATTTCAGGCTGATTTATTACCCGTGTTTGTACGTATATGAAGGGCGAGCAGGCTTTTGGCACGCTCCAGCAGTTGGTCGCCAAGTGTCTGCAACGATTGCAGTTGCGCACTGTCCAGGCCGGCGAGAAGTTTGTTTTCGAAGGCAATTGCCGACTCGACCGTCTCGGCATAGAGCCTCTCACCGAGTCCGGTGAGCCGCAGCGCTGATCGACGCCTGTCTCCTGCAGCGACCTGGCGTTCGAGGTAGCCGCAGTTGCGAAGCCTTGCTACCGCCCGGCTGACCGCAACCTTGTCGAGATGTGTTCGGCGCGCTACTTCCGCAGCGCAGGCATCGGGTAATCCGCCGACAACGACGATCACTCGCCAGTCCTGGCTGGAGAGTCCGTCGCTTCGGCGTCGCAGCGCGCCCGACGCTCGTTCCAGGAAGCCGGCCAGGACTGAGATTCTGAAAGGCAGGAAGTGCTCCAGGACGAACCCCGAAACGTCTGCGCCATCCTCGAGGGAAAAAACGCTACTCATGGTGCTGCAGGTTCTCGTTAATGGCCGTTGGCCGACGTGCGCAGCATAGTCCCGGGACGGGCTGAATTAAATACCGGTATTGCGGCCTGGTCAGCCCAGGTGAGGAGCGCCAAGGTACTGCCGGGACTGCATTTCCGTCAGCCGGCTGCGTGTCCGCGCAAATTCTGACTGCAGCCTGCCCGCTGCGTACAGCCGGTCTATGGGTGCTGCTGCCGATACGAGCAGTTTGACCTTGCGGTCGTAGAATTCGTCCACCAGCGCGATGAAGCGCCTCGCCTGGTCGTTCATTTGTGCGTTAAATACCGGGACCCCGGAAATAATCACGGTGGAATAGCACCGGGCAATCTCGATGTAATCGTCCTGACTGCGCGGCCCATCGCAGATTGCCGTGAAGTCAAACCAGGCGATACCTTCGCCGGCAAACCGGGCTGCAATATTTCTGCCGAGGATCGTCAGCGTGCTGTCCGCAGCACAATGTACCGGTGAAATCGCGGCAAAATAGCGCAGCAGGTGGCGGTGTGCTGCCTCGTTTGCCGGGCAGTGATACGTGCCCGATCGTTCCAGAAAGCGCAGCCTGTAGTCCTGTCCATCGCCGATTTGCAGCACTCGAGTGTGTTCCTGAAGGAGGCGAATCGCCGGCAGGAATTGCTGTCGCTGCAATCCATCCCTGTACAGGTCATCGGGGGCGACATTCGAGGTTGCCACCAGCGTAACCCCGCGGCGAAACAGGCCATCCAGCAGGCGGGCAAGCAACATGGCATCGGCAATGTCGCTGACGTAGAACTCGTCAAAGCAGAGAACGCGGGTATCGCGGGCGATTTCAGCAGCCACTGCGTCGACCGGGTCTCGCGTACCACCGAGTTTTTTCAGGCGCTCGTGGACATCGCGCATCATATGGTGAAAGTGCACGCGCTTTTTCTGCGGCTGCCTGAGCGACTCAAAAAAAAGATCCATCAGGAAGGTTTTGCCGCGGCCGACCGTACCCCAGAGGTAGAGCCCTTTGACGGGATGCCGCGGCGCACGCAGCAGTCGGCCGAGCCAGAACGGGAGTCCGCGCTCGGCGATGCGCTGCTCGATTTCGGCAAGCGCGTCGAGCACTTCAAGTTGTGCGACATCTTGCGTGTGGCCCAAACGGACGAGGCTGTCCTTGTAGGCTTCCCGAATATTCAGATGCATGTCCCCCATACAGCCGATCACTGGCGCTTTGCCCAGGGCAGAAAAGGGCTGAAGGTTACCCTGAGCGGTTTGGCGAAGCCAGCATTCGCCGGGAGGTGTTAGAATACGCGGGCTCAAAAAAAGGAATGACAACAATGACTGAAACAATAGAACGCGAGTCCATGGAATTTGATGTCGTGATCATTGGCGGAGGTCCCGCCGGACTCGCGGCGGCAGCGCGGCTGATGCAGCTGGCTCAGCAGGAAAGTCGTGAGCTTTCGATAGTCGTCGTCGAAAAAGGGGCGGAAATCGGCGCACATATCTTGTCCGGAAATGTCTTCGAGCCGGCGGCACTGACCGAGCTGTTTCCGGACTGGAAGGAACAGGGCGCGCCCGTTAGCAACGCCGTCAACGCCGATGCGGTGCACTACCTGACCAGCGCCAGGAAATCGATGAAGGTGCCAGGACCATTCGTCCCGCGGCCGATGCACAACGATGGCAACTACATTATCAGTCTCGGCAGGCTCTGCCAGTGGATGGCGGAGCAGGCTGAGGGTCTCGGCGCCAATGTATTCCCGGGCTTCGCTGCGGCAGAGGTGCTGTACGACGATCAGGGCAGAGTCCGTGGCGTACTGACCAGTGACATGGGAATCGGCAAGGACGGTAAACCCAAGGACGGCTACCAGCCGGGATACGAACTGCTGGGCCGCTACACGATTTTTGCGGAGGGCGTGCGCGGCAACCTGGGTAAGGAGCTGATCGACCGGTTTGCGCTGCGCAAAGATGCCGATCCGCAGCATTATGGTATCGGCATCAAGGAGATCTGGGAGATCGACCCGTCTCTGCATCGCCAGGGACTGGTGGAGCACACCCTGGGCTGGCCAGTCGACAACCGCACCGAAGGCGGCGGGTTTATTTATCACGCCGAAAAGAACCAGCTTTTCCTGGGGTATATCGTGGGGCTTGGCTATCAAAATCCCTACCTGTCGCCGTTTGAGGAATTTCAGCGCTGGAAGCAACACCCGGTGGTGCGCAAGTACCTCGAAACCGGCAAACGTATCGGCTACGGCGCCAGGGCCGTCAACAAGGGCGGAATGCAGTCCTTACCCAAGCTGACTGTGCCGGGCGGCTTGCTGGTTGGCTGCGATGCGGGTTTCCTGAACGGCGCGAAGATCAAGGGCGCGCATACGGCAATCAAGACCGGCATGCTTGCCGCCGAAAGCGTTTTTGCAGCGCTGTCGTCCGGAGACGAGGGCTATCGGGACCTGGTCGATTATGAAGAGGCGGTGAAAAACTCCTGGGTTTACCGCGAATTGCATGCGGCGCGTAATTTCGGGCCGGCCATACACAAGTTTGGCGTATTTCTCGGCGCGGCATTTACGTTCCTCGATCAGAACATATTCCGCGGCAAGCTGCCTTTCACGCTGCACAATCGCGATCACGATCACGAGTCGCTGACAGAAGCCAGCAAGGCGACGAAGATCGATTACGCGAAGCCGGATGGCGTTGTCAGTTTCGATCGCCTGTCATCGGTATACCTGTCCAGCACGAATCACGAAGAAGATCAGCCGTCACATCTCAAACTGCGGGATTCGAGCATTCCGATCGCCGTCAACCTGCCGAAATATGACGAACCGGCGCAGCGTTACTGCCCGGCAGGCGTTTATGAAATCGTCGAGGAAGACGGGGAGAAGAAGTTCCAGATCAACGCGCAGAACTGTGTCCACTGCAAGACCTGCGATATCAAGGATCCGGCACAGAACATCAACTGGTGTGTCCCTGAAGGGGGCGGCGGGCCGAACTACAGCGGGATGTAAAAAAAAGCCACGACAATGTCGTGGCTTTTTTTTACCGGCGCATAAGCGCTGCTATTTGGGTTGCATGCGAATTGCACCATCCAGCCGAATGACTTCGCCGTTGATCATCGCGTTGGCGTAAATGTGGGCAGCCAGATCCGCGTATTCCTCGGGTCGGCCCAGGCGCGAGGGGAAGGGAACCTGCGCGCCAAGCGACTGCTGCACTTCCTCGGGCAGTCCCGCCATCATCGGCGTCATGAAAATGCCCGGAGCGATCGTGTTTACGCGAATGCCAACGCGGGCCAGCTCTCGAGCGATCGGCAGCATCATGCCCACGATGCCACCCTTTGAGGCCGAGTAAGCGGCCTGGCCAATCTGTCCTTCAAAGGCCGCTATCGAAGCGGTGCTGATCACGACACCGCGTTCGCCATCCGCATTCGGTTCGTTGTTTTGCATCAAATAGGCCGCTTCCTTGGTGACGTTGAACGAACCAACCAGGTTGATCTGAATCGACCGGTTGAAGTTCTCTGCCGGCAGCGGGCCGTCGCGCCCGACGATTCGGGCCGGAAACAAGACGCCGGCGCAATTCACGGCGAGCGTCAATCCACCCATGAATTCCGCTGCCGCTGCTACCGACTCCCTGACATTGTCTTCCGCGCTGACGTCCGTGCGCAAAAAGATGGCGCGTTCACCGAGCTCAGCGGCGCTTTTCGCGCCTTGCTCTGCATTGATGTCGAGCAGCGCGGCGTAGCCGCCTGCCTGAATGATTTTTTTTGCGGTGGCGAGGCCGAG
>DATCZF010000080.1:0-11068 GCA_036526055.1 Woeseiaceae bacterium | reverse complement strand
GGCGAACGATCAGTTTTGGTGCCGATGCGCCGGAAGATATTCAGTACGGTCTGCGCACCGAGGATGGCATTACTTACCTGGCGCGCGGCAAGCAATTACTGCTCGCCAGCCACGAGGTGGCTTTGCGTGGCCGCCACAATTACCTGAACGCGCTGGCTGCGCTGGCCATCGGTGACCTGATGGAGCTGCCGATGGCGGCGATGTTGCAGGTGCTGCATGAGTTTCCCGGGCTGCCGCACCGCATGCGGCATGTGGCAACCCGCCGCGGTGTCGAGTTCATTAATGATTCCAAAGCGACCAACACCGGTGCGGCAGTTGCGTCCATCGAGTCGGTCGACAATACGATCGTCCTCATCGCTGGCGGCGACGGCAAGGGTGGTGATTTCAGCGCCCTCGCCAGGGCGTTGCAGGGCAAGCTGCGCGGTGCCGTATTAATGGGCAAAGACGCACAGCGAATTGGCAGTGCGCTGGCGGACATGGCGCCAACCGTGTTTGTCGACGACATGCAGCAGGCGGTCGCCGAGGCGGCAAACATGGCTGCGGAAGGCGACACTGTGCTGCTGGCGCCTGCCTGCGCCAGCATCGATCAGTACAAAAATTATGCGCAACGTGGCGACATGTTTGCGGCGGCGGTGGAGGCGCTCGGACGATGAGTATCCAGGGCGTGACCTTCCCGTTTCCGGCGCGACTGCGTACACCGTTGAAAGTCGACAGCGTGTTGTTAATCACCTGCCTCGTCATTCTTCTCGGCGGCCTGGTGATACTGGCCTCGGCATCGGTGTCGATTTCGGATCGCACTGCCGGGGACGCGTTTTTCTACCTGGAGCGGCAACTGCTGGCGGCATTCGTCGGCCTGCTGCTGGGCGCCGCCTGCCTGTTCGTCCCGATGCGCGTGTGGCAGTCACTGGGTCCCTTGTTCCTGTTGCTGGCCTTCGTATTACTCGCGCTCGTCTTCGTGCCGGGCCTCGGGCACACCGTGAATGGCAGCACCCGCTGGATTCGTGCCGGCTTCATGAATATCCAGGTGTCGGAACCGGCGCGGCTGTGCCTGCTGATTTACCTGGCGGGCTACCTGGTCAGGCGCAACCGCATATTGCGGGACGGGTTTTCCGGTTTTCTTCGGCCGATCGCACTGCTCAGTGTGGCCTGCATGATGTTGCTGGCAGAACCCGACTTCGGCGCCACGATCGTGCTGCTGGCGACGGCAATGGTGATGCTGTTCGTGGCCGGGGCGCGGATGCGCGATTTCTTCCTGTTTCTTGTTGTCGGCGGAGTCGGACTTTCCGCGATGGCGATCGCATCGCCCTACCGGCTGAAACGCCTGACGGGGTTCATGGACCCCTGGTCCGATCCGTTCAACTCGGGGTTTCAGCTGACGCAATCGCTGATCGCGATTGGTCGCGGCGAGTGGTTTGGCGTAGGCCTGGGTGACAGCGTGCAAAAGCTGTTCTACCTCCCTGAAGCGCACACGGACTTCGTGTTCGCGGTATATGCCGAAGAGTTCGGTCTGCTCGGCAGCTTGCTGATGATCGGCGTATTCCTTGCATTACTGTGGCGAATTCTGCGGCTCGCACGCCAGGCAGCCGCGGTCGAGCGCCTGTTCGAGGCTTATCTCGCCGTCGGCATCGGTACCTGGCTCGGCTTGCAGGCCTTCATCAATATTGGCGTCAACATGGGCCTGCTGCCGACCAAGGGCCTGACTCTGCCGCTGATCAGTTACGGTCGCAGCAGCCTGATCGTGGCCCTGGCCAGTATTGGCATCCTGATGCGCATATACCACGAGCTGGAGACAGACAGCAGCCCTGTCAACCGGCGCCGGCGAACCCAGGAGGTGGAGCAATGAGCCTGCGCCCCATCCTGATCATGGCCGGCGGCACGGGTGGCCATGTATACCCGGCGCTTGCCGTTGCCGAGGAACTCAAGGGCGCATCTCGCGATGTCGTCTGGCTGGGCACCGAGCGGGGACTCGAGGCGCGCGTGGTTCCGGCGGCGGGCATTCGAATCGAGTGGCTCAGGATCGGCGGGCTGCGCGGCAAGGGGCTGCTGACCCTGTTGCTGGCGCCATTTCGGCTGCTCGCCGCATTGCGCCAGGCGCTTGAAGTAATGCGCCGCGTGCGCCCCGCGGCCGTACTCGGCATGGGTGGTTATGCGAGCGGGCCGGGCGGTATTGCGGCATGGCTGACGCGCAGCCCCCTCGTGATTCATGAGCAGAACGCCGTTGCCGGATTGACCAACAGGATCCTGGCGCGGTTTGCCGATGTGGTGTTGCAGGCGTTTCCCGGCAGTTTCCCGAACACGATTCATGCGGAGACCGTCGGTAACCCCGTGCGCAGGGACATCGTTGCGCTGGCCTCGCCGGCGCAACGTTATGCGGAGCGCCACGGACGCATCAGGCTGCTGGTGCTGGGCGGCAGCCAGGGCGCCCTGATTCTCAACCGCGTGTTGCCCGCGGCGCTGGCTCGCATCCCCGAACAGGAACGACCCGAAGTGTGGCACCAGGCAGGCACGGCGACCATCGACACGGCGCGCTCGGCGTATACGGCTAACAAGGTTTCGGTCCGTCTCGCCGAGTACATCGAGGATATGGCAGCGGCATATGCCTGGGCCGACCTCGTCGTCTGTCGTGCCGGGGCACTGACCGTCGCCGAACTCTGTGCTGCCGGTGTGCCCGCAATTTTTGTGCCATTCGCGCTTGCTGTGGATGATCATCAAACCGCCAATGCGAGCCGCATGGTCAAGGCGGGTGCTGCCACGCTGCTGGCAGAAAAAGATTTCAATTCCGAGAGCCTGGCGGCCGTGCTGGGCGAGTGGCTGCGAAGCCGCGAGCAACTGTCTGATCGTGCCGTCAGCGCCCGGGAGCTCGCGGCGCCCGAGGCACTGGCACGCATCACACGGCATTGCCTGGATGCAGCGGGGGCGACGTCATGATGGATCGCATGCGCCGCATCAACACCGTGCATTTCGTCGGCATCGGCGGTTCCGGCATGTCCGGAATCGCGGAAGTGATGCTCAGCCTGGGCTACCAGGTGCAGGGCTCCGACCTGCGCAACAATGCCCAGACCCGTCGCCTCAGCGGCCTCGGCGCGAGCGTCATCATTGGCCATGAGGCCGGCAATGTTCGCGGTGCCGATGTCGTCGTCGTATCGAGTGCCGTCAGGGACAGCAACCCGGAGGTCGTTGAAGCGCACGCGCGCCGGCTGCCGGTCGTGCAGCGCGCGGAAATGCTTGCTGAGCTGATGCGATTCCGCTACTCGATTGCGGTGGCCGGGACGCATGGCAAGACCACGACGACCAGCCTGGTTGCCAGCCTCCTGGCGGAAGGCGGGCTCGATCCCACCTACGTCATTGGCGGTCGCCTCAAATCCAGTGACAGCAACGCCCGTCTGGGCCAGGGCAAGTACCTGGTGGCCGAGGCGGATGAAAGCGACGCATCCTTTATGCACCTGCTGCCCATGATCGCCATCGTGACCAACATCGACGCCGACCATATGGCGACCTACGACGGCGACCTGGAAAAGCTGTATGCCAGCTTTGTCGGGTTTCTGCACAACCTGCCGTTTTACGGTCTCGCCATCCTGTGTATCGATGACGCGGGTGTCAGGGCGGTCATCGACAAGGCAGGACGCTCGGTGATCACCTATGGCACCGACCAGGACGCGGACCTGCGTGCGGAGAACGTCGTGTTCGACGCATCGAACACGCGCTTTACAGTGGTGCGCAAGGATGGTGAAAGTCTGGATGTGACGATCGGCTTGCCCGGTATGCATAACGTGCGCAATGCGCTGGCGGCCATCGCCGTCGCGGACGAGCTGGGTATCGGCAACGCGGATGTCGTGCGCGCCCTGGAAAACTTCCAGGGCATTGACCGGCGATTCCAGAAACTCGGTGACATCGCCACACGGGGCCGCAGCGTGATGCTGGTCGACGATTATGGCCATCACCCGACCGAGATCCAGGCGACGCTCGAAGCCGCCCGTTCGGGCTGGCCGGACAAGCGCATCGTGCTCGTGTTCCAGCCGCACCGTTACACGCGAACTTACGACCTGCTGGATGATTTTGCGGCAGTCACATCGACCGCCGACATGCTGGTGCTGCTCGAAGTGTACGCGGCCGGTGAGGAGCCCATCGCCAACGCCGACGGACGCGCGATTGCCCGCGCCGTTCGGGGTCGCGGTTCGCTCGAGCCCGTGTTTGTGGAAACGCTCGAGGAGCTGCCCGCCGTGCTGGACCACCTGCTGGAGGATGGCGACCTTGTGCTGACGATGGGCGCAGGCGATATCGGCGCATTCGCGCAGCAGTTACCGGGCTTGCTCGGTGAGTCGGAGGTGGCGCCATGAACGCGACCATCGAGGCTCAACCCGTGGCCGGGGAATTGCGCCGTGACGAGGCGATGAGCAAGCACACGTCCTGGCGAGTCGGCGGGCCTGCGGATTATTTCTTCAAGCCAACAAGCGTCGATGGCCTCGTCGCCTTCCTGCAGGATCTCGGCGAAGACGTGCCCGTATTCTGGTTTGGCCTCGGCAGCAATCTTCTCGTCAGGGATGCCGGCCTGCGCGGTGCTGTCATTTCAACAACGGGTTTCCTGCGCGAGCTGGAACGGCTTGACGAGACTACCGTGCGCGTTGGCGCCGGGGTGCCCTGCACGATGCTGGCCAGGCAGTGTGTGCGCTGGGGCATCGGTCCCTCGGAGTTCTTTGCCGGCATCCCGGGGACGGTGGGTGGTGCACTGGCAATGAATGCAGGCGCCCATGGCAGCGAAACCTGGGAACGGGTCATTTCGGTGCGCACCATCGATCGCCAGGGACACATTCGCGAGCGCGGCCCGCAGGATTACGCGGTGGCTTACCGCAGCGTTACCGGGCCCGTGGGCGAGTGGTTTATCGAGGCGACGTTTCGTTTTGAACCGGGTGTTGGCGCGAGCGCGCAGACGATGAAGGCCATGATGGAGCGGCGCAAGCAGACGCAGCCCCTGGGGCTGCCCAGTTGCGGCTCCGTGTTTCGAAATCCTCCCGGTGATTTTGCGGCCAGGCTGATCGAGACGGCAGGTCTGAAAGGCAAGCGTATCGGTGGCGCGGAAGTTTCCCCCAAGCATGCAAATTTCATCATCAATACGGGCGCCGCCACCGCCGCAGATATCGAGGCGTTGATCAATCACGTCCAGGCTACCGTGGCACGAGTACACGGCATTCAATTGCAACATGAAGTGCGCATTGTGGGAGAACGCGAATGAGCGAATTCCTGCAGCGGGAACAGCGTGTTGAAATTTCTGATGCCGCTCTGTTCGGCAAGGTAGCTGTCATGCTCGGCGGCACTTCCAGCGAGCGCGAAGTTTCCTTGCAGACCGGCAAGGCTGTGCTCGACGCCCTGCTGTCCCGGGGCGTGAACGCGCAAGGCTTCGATCCCGCCGGCCGCAGCATGGCCGATTTCATTGCTGCGGGCTTCGACCGTGTATGGATAGCGCTGCATGGCGCCGGTGGTGAGGACGGAACCCTGCAGGGCGCGCTTGAATGGCTGGGAATTCCCTACACCGGCAGCGGTGTCATGGGTTCCGCCCTTGCCATGGACAAGATCAACAGCAAGCGAGTCTTCGCCGGCGCAGAAATTGTCACTCCGGAATACCGCATTCTGCGCAGCCGCCAGGATGCGGCACTGGCGCTCGAGCAACTGGGTCTGCCGCTGATCATGAAGCCTGCCGGGCAGGGTTCCAGCGTCGGCATGAGCAAGATCTTTGAGCCGGAAGAGCTGTTTCCGTCCCTGGAGCTGGCCCTGCAATACGACAGCCACGTTCTTGCCGAGCGTTGCATCGTCGGTGACGAATTCACGGTTGCCATCCTGCAGGGTGAGGCGCTGCCGACAATTCGCATCCGCACGCCACGCGTTTTTTACGATTACCGCGCCAAGTATGAGTCGGACAAGACCGAATACTTCTGTCCCGGTACCGAGGATGAGGAGGCGGAAGCCGAGTACCGCAGGATCGCGCTGGCCGCCTTTACCGAGCTGGGTTGCCGGGGCTGGGGCAGGGTCGATTTCATGACCGGCGCCGATGGCCAGCCGCAAGTGCTGGAAGTAAACACCGTCCCCGGCATGACGAGCCACAGCCTTGTGCCAATGGCGGCCAGGCAGAGCGGGATCGATTTTGCCGAGTTGTGCTGGCGCATTCTCGAGACGAGTTTCCCGACTGAGAATTCCGGGCAAGAGGAGGGCGGCGATGGTGCGTAAGCAGGCAAAGCGCCGCAAGCAGAAGCGGACGACGCAGATTCGCCTGCCGCGGATTCCGCTCGCCCGCGTGTTCGGCACGCTCGCAGCGCTCGGTATCGTCGCCATGACCTACCACTTCAGCGCCATGATGATCGACCGGCCGATTTCGGCGCTGACGGTGGATGGACCCTTCCAGCGGGTCAGTGCCCTGCAAATCGAAGAGGCGATCAGCCCAATGCTGGCGAGCGGATTCCTGAGCGCCGACCTCGACGCGATCCAGGCACGCATTATTGCTCTGCCATGGATCGATCGCGCCAGCGTGGTGCGGCAATGGCCGAGTCAGATTCACATCACCGTGACGGAGCAGGTACCGGCAGCGGTGTGGGGTGATCGCGGCTTACTGAATACTCGCGGCGAGCTTTTTGTCAGCGATGCCCGCCATGTGCCCGCGGAACTGCCGCGTCTGAGCGGCCCGGAATCGCGCGCCGCCGATGTGGCGAAACGCTACCTGTACTTGCGGGAACACCTTATTCCGCTCGGGCTTGATGTACGTGCCCTGCAACTCGATGCGCGGGGCTCGTGGGACCTGACTTTGCAAAACGGTATTGACGTGCGGATTGGCCGCAAGGACGTCGAGGAAAGAACCGACCTGTTTTTTGACGTTGTCGCGAATCTCGTCATGAGTCGCGCAGCGGAAATCGATTATGTCGATATGCGCTACAGCAACGGCTTCAGCATCGGCTGGAAGGCTGGCAAGAGCATACCGGCCAAGGGCTCCGCAATGGAGAAAGAGAAACTGTTGGCTGCAAGAGAGATGAACTGAATGTCCAAGCGAGGAGACAAAAACCTGATCGTGGGACTGGACATAGGAACCTCGAAGGTCGTTGCGATCGTCGGCGAGGTAACCGACAGCGGCAACATCGAAGTGATCGGCATAGGTTCTCATCCGTCCAGGGGATTGAAGAAAGGCGTCGTCGTTAATATCGAGTCGACCGTGCATTCCATTCAGCGGGCCGTGGAAGAGGCGGAGCTGATGGCCGGCTGCGACATTCATTCCGTCTATACCGGTATTGCCGGCAGTCACATTCGCAGCCTGAATTCGCACGGCATCGTTGCGATTCGCGACAAGGAGGTCAGCGCCGGTGACGTGGATCGCGTCATCGATGCCGCCAAGGCAGTCGCGATCCCCGCTGACCAGAAGATTCTCCACATCCTGCCGCAGGAGTTCCTGATCGACAGCCAGGAGGGTATTCGCGAACCGATCGGCATGTCCGGAGTTCGCCTGGAAGCCAAGGTGCACATGGTGACCGGCGCGGAAAGCGCGGCCCAGAATATCGTCAAGTGCGTGCAGCGCTGTGGCCTCGAAGTGGATGACATCGTTCTCGAGCAGCTGGCTTCGAGTTACTCGGTGCTGACCGAGGATGAGAAGGAACTGGGCGCCTGCATTATAGATATCGGCGGCGGTACCACCGACATCGCAGTATTCCTCGGCGGCGCGATTCAGCACACGGCCGTGATTCCGATTGCCGGCGACCAGGTTACCAATGACATCGCGGTGTCCATGCGGACGCCGACGCATTACGCGGAAGAGATCAAGATCAAGTACGCCTGTTGCCTGGCACAGCTGGCAAATCCTGACGAATCGATTGAAGTGCCCAGCGTTGGTGACCGACCCCCTCGACGCCTGTTGCGCCAGACGCTCGCTGAAATTGTCGAGCCGCGCTACGAGGAGCTTTTCGGGCTGGTGCGCGATGAATTGCGGCGCAGCGGTTTTGAAGAACTGATAGCCGCGGGCGTCGTGATAACCGGGGGCAGCGCGAAGATGGAAGGCGCAGTAGAGCTTGCGGAGGAAGTATTCCACATGCCTGTGCGGCTTGGATTGCCCCAGTACGTCGAGGGTCTCGCCGACGTTGTACGTAACCCCATTCATGCAACGGGCGTCGGCCTGTTGTTGTACGGCTATGAAAGCCTGGAACGGCGCGGCCGCCGAACCACGCCTTTAGCCGGAAGTTTTGGCGATGTCCTGTCGAGAATGAAGTCCTGGTTTCAGGGCCAGTTCTAGGCAGGGCCAAATGAGCAAGTGAAGTTCGAGTGAGTGTAATTTTAACAACTATTTTTTGAGCGGAGGTTTCCTCAATGTTTGAATTAATGGACGCACACAGCCAAAGCGCTGTCATCAAGGTGATTGGTGTCGGGGGAGGCGGTGGCAACGCCGTGGCGCATATGGTCAATGCAGGGATCGAGGGTGTGGATTTCATCTGCGCCAATACCGATGCCCAGGCATTGAATAGCGCTCGCGTTCGCACGGCACTGCAAATTGGCTGCAATATAACCAAGGGGCTTGGTGCCGGCGCAGATCCTGATGTTGGTCGGCAGGCCGCGATGGAAGATCGCGACCGTATCCAGGAAGTGATCGAAGGCGCCGATATGCTGTTTATTACAGCCGGCATGGGCGGCGGTACCGGAACGGGTGCTACACCGGTCGTTGCACAGGTCGCCAGGGAGCTCGGTATCCTGACGGTGGCCGTCGTGACCCGCCCCTTCATCATGGAGGGCTCGAAGCGCGGCGCGATCGCGGACCAGGGTATTGCCGAACTCGGCAAGTACGTTGATTCGCTGATCACGATCCCGAACGAGAAACTGCTCACGGTCCTCGGCGGCGAGACGACCTTGCTCGACGCATTCCGTGCGGCGAACGAGGTGCTGCAGGGCGCCGTTCAGGGTATCGCGGAGCTGATTACGCGGCCCGGACTGATCAACGTCGACTTTGCCGACGTGCGTACCGTGATGTCCGAGATGGGTATGGCGATGATGGGTACCGGCACGGCGTCCGGTGAGGACCGGGCGCGCGAGGCAGCCGAGGCGGCGATCTCGAGCCCGTTGCTGGAAGACATCAATCTCGCTGGCGCAAATGGCATCCTGGTCAACGTCACCGCCGGCATGGATCTGTCGATTGGCGAGTTCCAGGAAGTGGGCAACACGATCAAGGAATTTGCATCGGACGATGCGACCGTGGTCATCGGTACGGTTATCGACCCCGACATGACGAACAACATTCGCGTCACGGTGGTTGCTACCGGGCTGGGACAACCCGCGCGGCAGGCTCAAACGCCCATTCGGGTCGTGCGTAAACCCGCAGTCAGCGAGCCCAATTATCGCAACCTCGACAAGCCCGCAGTACAACGCAGGCGCGCCGTGGGCGACGGTATTGAAGACGACGGGGGATTGCAGGAGGAGTTACTGGACATTCCCGCTTTCCTGAGGAGACAGGCGGATTGAGCAGCTGAATAACAAATGCTTCGGTTACTCACTCACCGAAGCAGGGTAATCCTCGCTCATGCCGGTCCGGCTCAAAGCCGGACCGGCACTCCCTGTCCTTCCTGCGACGGTGTTTTGCTCGCCTTTTTTCACGATCATGAAAAAAGATCACAAAGCGCCTGCAAGACGTTGAAATTCTTGAAGTCAGAAATCTCCGTGTGATATTCTTCCACGCAGTTCGGCGCGCGCCAGCGGGCGTGTCGTGGACGCTTTACAGAATTCCTTTACTGACTCGGCGATTCGTCTTTGTCTGAGCCCTCAAACAAACCCCGGGAAGCGGCATTTGCCGACGGGAATCGAGCGGCTTAAGATGGTTTAACTACTCAGGATCATTTGCGCATGCTGCGACAACGCACGATCAAAACAGCGATACGAGCAACCGGAGTCGGACTGCACTCGGGCGACAAGGTTTATATGACGCTGAGACCTGCGCCGGTGAATTCCGGCATCGTGTTTCGTCGCGTCGACCTCGACCAACCGGTCGATATTCCGGCCGATGCGCAACTGGTCGGCGAGACGATGCTCGGCACCACACTCGTCAAGGATGGCGTCAAGGTCGCAACGGTTGAACACCTGATGTCGGCTCTGGCCGGACTCGGGATCGATAACCTGGTTGTCGATCTGTCGGCTCCCGAAGTGCCGATCATGGATGGAAGTGCCGGACCCTTCATTTTCCTGCTGCAGTCGGCTGGAATCGAAGAACAGAATGCGGCCAAGCGATTCGTGCGCGTGCGCAAGAAAGTCCGTGTCGAAGAAGGCGACAAGTGGGCGCAATTCACACCGTTCAACGGCTTCAAGGTGGACTTCCGCATTTCCTTCAACCACCCGGTGTTCAACAAGTTGAGCCAGCATGCCGTCATCGATTTTTCGTCGACCTCATTTCTGAAGGAAGTCAGTCGCGCGCGGACCTTCTGTTTCCTGCGCGACGTCGAGACATTGCGCACGCACAACCTCACGCTGGGCGGCAGCATGGACAATGCCATTGTGATGGATGATTACCGTATTCTGAACGAAGACGGGCTGCGTTATGCCGATGAATTCGTCAAGCATAAAATTCTCGATGCCATCGGCGACGTTTACCTGCTCGGTCACAGCCTGCTGGGTGAATTTTCGGCGCACAAGTCCGGCCATGAACTGAACAACCGGCTGCTGCGCGCCCTGCTCAGTGACGAAACAGCCTGGGAAACCGTCACGTTCGACGATTCGAAAAAAGCACCGATTTCCTTCGCGGCGACTGCCTACGCCTGATTCCTGTTCAACCGTTGTTCGGACTGAGCACCCTGACCGAACACCGGGTCACCGTTTTGCCCGTTTCCCTGGCGGCATCCTGCAGCGTGTCGGCTTCGTACCTGAGCCTTGCGGCCCAGGCTGAGGTCGTGCAGATCAGCACCAGTTCGCCATTGTCACGCACGTTGGCAGCGACGAGATTCTCCGCCATGTCAGGGGATAAGTGCCTGCGCAGATGGCCCGTCAGATCGTCCATATCCCGGGCCTTGCGGATTATTTTCTCCAGGCTGTGGTCGCGGCCGGATTTCAACAGTTTTTCGAGTCG
>DATCZF010000079.1:0-3886 GCA_036526055.1 Woeseiaceae bacterium | reverse complement strand
TCGCCATTCGCCCGCCGCCAGCGCTCGAGCAGATCAATCTGCAAAATACTCATCGGGTCTACATATGGGTTTCGCATCATGATCGCGCGCTGCAGCACATCGTCGTCTTCCAGGATCGATTTATGATGCAGCGAGTCAAGCAGCAACGCTGACGTGGTTTCGAATTCCTGCCGAATGATCGGGAAAAACTCATCGTGCAGGTCGCCGGCCAGTTTCGAGTACATCTCTGCGATACTGATATCCGCCTTGGCGACCACCATCTCGACGTCAGAGAAGAGGGCGCGCAGGAAATACCAGTTGCTGATCATGTTTTCGCAGGCTTCTGCGCCGTACTTGTCGAGCGTCGCTGACAGCCCCGAGCCAAAACCGAACCAGCCAGGCAGGACGAACCGTGCCTGGGTCCAGGCAAACACCCACGGGATCGCGCGCAGGTGCTCGACACCCTGCTGTGCATCGCGGGACGCCGGCCGTGAACCGATGCGCATGCGCTCGATGACGTCGATCGGTGTGGCGCGGCGAAAGTATTCCCAAAAGCGAGGCGAGTCATAGACCAGGTGGCGATAGGCTTCGCGACTCTGCTGCGCGAAGAAGTCCATCATGCTGTGCCACTCGGCTTCCTCGCCGCCCTGATGGCGCGGTAATGCGGACGCCAGTGCGACGGCGCCGATGGTCTGCTCGAGCGTGCGCAGCGCAATGCCGCGCAGGCCGAACTTCTCGTTGATGATTTCGCCCTGCTCGGTAACGCGCAGCCGGCCATTCACAGTGCCGGGCGGCGCCGCCAGGATGGCCGCATGGGTCTTGCCGCCGCCGCGGCTCACGGTGCCGCCACGGCCGTGGAACAGGGTCAGCGACACGTTGTGACCTTGCAGTTCTTCGGCAAGCCGTATCTGCGAGTTCTGCAGGGCCCAGCGCGCCGCGACGATGCCGGAGTCCTTGTTGCTGTCGGAATAGCCGACCATGATGGTTTGCCGGTTGCCGCGATTTTCCAGGTGTTGCTGGTAGATCGGGTTACGCAGCAGTGTGCGCATGATTTCGGGGCCCATGTCGAGGTCGCCGACGGTTTCCAGCAATGGCGCGATATCCAGCGCGACCTCGCCGCGCTTGTTGCTGAGTTCGCCCCAGTGCGACAGCAGGATCACCGACAGGATGTCGTCCGCCCCCTGGGTCATGCTGACGATAAACGGGCCAATCGAGCGCTTGCCGTATTTGCGCTGGCAGGCGGCGATGGAGTGGAACACGCTGAGCGTTTTGCGCACCGTCGTGCCATAGCCGGGCATCGGCCCTTCGCGCGAATTGATCGCTTCCTCGATGCGCGCCAGGCGCTCCTCCGGACTGCGCTCGAGCCACTTGTCGTCGCCGAGGCATTCGCCGACGACCTCGCGCAGCACTGAAGCATTCTGGCGAATATCGAGCGTGGCGAGATGAAACCCGAAAGTACGAATGCGCCGCAACAGCCGGCGCACGGCAAACAGGCCGGCATTCTCGCCCTTGTGACGCTTCAGGCTGCGCGCGATCAGGCGAATATCCGCCTCGAGATCCGAGGCCGACTCGTATGGATAGGCATCGTCGTCGTAAGTGGCCTGCAGTCGTTGCTGAATCAGCCGCAGGAAAACGCGGTATGGCATGTCGCGGTGCCGCGCAGGAACGGCATGATAGGCGTTGGGAAAAGCGCCCCGGTATTCTTCGATGCGCGCATAGATGTTGGCGTCGAAATCCGTGCGGCCTTCCGCCTGGCTGAGCTTGGCGGAGAGCGTGCCGCATTCGTTGTAATACAGGTCGAGAATCAGCTGCCGCTGGCGCATCAGCGATTCACGTATGGTTTTGGCGTTGACGTTCGGGTTGCCGTCCATGTCGCCGCCGACCCACGACGAAAAACGCACGATCGTCGGCAGGAACAGCTCCCTGGCTTCGTCGCCGAAGACACGTTCGGCCGCATCCTGAATGTCCTCGTAGAGGGGCGGCATCGCCCGGTACAACACATCCGTCAGGAAGAACAGGACATGTTCGAGTTCGTCGGCGACGGTCATCTGCTCGCTGGGGTGTTCGTCGGTCTGCCAGCCGGTCGTCACCTCGAGGCGAATATTCTGCAGGGCGGCGGTGCGTTCCTGCGCCGTCATCGTCGGGTTGAGCAGGTCCACGAGCCGGCGAACGATGTGCTGTTCCTTGCGCAGTATCGTGCGGCGCGTGGGTTCGGTCGGGTGCGCCGTGAATACGGGCTCGATGCGCAGGCTGCTGAGGAGTTTCTGGAACTGCTCGAAACTCATGCCGGCCGCTTTCAGCTTGACCAGCGTGTCTTCGAATCCGCCCGGCTGATAACTGCCATGGTCCTGCAGGTATTCGCGGCGGCGGCGAATGCGGTGCACCTTTTCCGCCGTGTTGACCATCTGGAAATAGGTGGAAAAGGCGCGCGTGACCTCCATCGCCAGCGCCGGCTCCAGGCCGCGTACGAGCTCCTCGAGCTTCTCACCCTCGATCTCGTTGCCTTCCCGTCGGCGAATCGCCCGCAGGCGCGCGCTTTCGACGATGTCAAAGAGCGCCTCGCCCTCCTGCTCGCGAATGATGTCGCCGACCAGCGTGCCGAGCGCGCTGATATCGGTACGCAGCGCCCGGTCCTTTTCGGGAAAGATGATGTCCTGCCGACGCAAGTGAGGAGCCATGGGAATTCGCTTTGGACTGTCTAGTCGCGGAAGTTCTCGTACTGTAAAGGCAGGTCGACATCGGCTTCCTTGAGCAGTCGAATGACGTCCTGCAGGTCGTCGCGCTTCTTGCCGGTGACGCGCAACTTGTCGCCCTGGATAGCCGCCTGCACTTTCAGTTTAGAATCTTTGATGAGCTTGACCATCTTCTTCGCCAGCACCGTCTCGATGCCGCGCCGCAAGGTTATTTTCTGGCGCGCCTCGCTGCCCGTTATTTCCGGCTCGCCTGAGTCGAGACAGGCGACGTCTATGCCGCGTTTCGCCAGCTTCTGGCGCAGGATGTCAGCCATCTGCTGAAGTTGAAAATCCGTCTGGCTGGTCATCGTGATGACCTGCTCGTCGAGCGCGAACTTCGATCCGGTTCCCTTGAAGTCGAATCGTGTATTGACTTCGCGGTTCGCCTGGTCGACGGCGTTGGCTGCTTCATGGGCGTCGAAATCACTGACCACATCGAAGGAAGGCATCGTATTTATCCCTTTTCTTTTGCTACGAGCGCGGGCGCTGTGCGCCGGCCATGGGCATAGTGTATGCCAATATGGCGCAACAGCCGAAATTCGCGACCCGGCGAATTTCGTCAAAGCGGCCAGATTGCCCCCACGCTGGCGCCGATGCCGACTGTCAGGATGTGCTCTTGCAAGGACTGCTGACAGGGAAGGGCCGGGTGTACAGGGATGATTTTGCGGCGCAGGACGACGCGGCTGCACAGGGTGTGACCGCCCTCGAGACCGCCCATGCGGAGACCGGGGTTGGTGCGCTGCTCGAGGCGCTGCGCAGGCAGCATGTCGAGTGCCGGCCGCGCTGCAGCGGCGCTTCCCTGGCCGTCCCGGTGCGCGAGGTGCTGCATACGCCAATGGTTGCCATGCGCCTGGCACACCAGTTGTTGCAGCTGGCGGAGGATAAAACCCCCTTCCTGTTGTGCCTCGATGACCTCGGCGAAGGCGACGAGGCCTGTGCCATGTTCCACGACTTCTGCCTGATGCTGGCAAGTGTGCTGGAGACCGGCGGGCGGATTCCCGTGCCGCCCGCGCTAATGCTGCCCTCGGCCGCGCTTGGCGCCGAGGCATACATCGATCTTGCGGCACCGCTGGGCGCCGGCGACCGCTACCTGGCGCTCGACGATGCCATGTTGCTGCATACATCGAGCAACGCGCTGCAACAGTGGCGCTCACTGTGGCAGGCACAGGGCTCTG
>DATCZF010000078.1:0-2500 GCA_036526055.1 Woeseiaceae bacterium | reverse complement strand
AACCATTCTTTGCTGCCTCAAGCAACTGCTTTTCACCATTCACGCCTTACCCTGCTCTCCTGTTGAAGCGCACACCTGCTGCCCGGCTAAATTCCCTGCTGCACGAGCCGCTCGAAATCTTCGGGCTCGAATGACAGGGTTACCGACAGCGTCGCATCCTTCACATCCACTTTCGTCGAGCGAATGATCTTCGCGACCTCCGGCTCCATACTATCGTCCAGCACCGCCAGTCCGATCAAGCCACGCGCAATACCACCGAGCGACTCTGCCATCGCGGGGTCTGTCGCGATCAGCATCGCTTCGATCGACAGCTTGCCGCCCTTGTCAGCGACCAGCATCGCGACCTGCTTGGCGTTTTGCACGAGGTTGGAATCGAAATCCATTTCCTCGCCAAACTCACCCGGCTGCATGCCTGCCTGGATGAGGCTGCGGTCAGCCGTCATCACGAACAGCGTGCCCTTATCCTGTTTGCCTGCCTTGATACGACCCTTGTCGGCAATCAATTGTTCCATGCGTGCCGCGCTCGAGGTCAGCAGGATCTTATCTTTAACGTCAAAGCAGAAGAATGCCTCTTCGTCCAGCGTGTCCAGGCTGCCGTTACCATTGTCCTCAGCGTCTTTCTCATCATGATCGCTGATGCGGTAGTAGTTCGTGCCCTTGTAGGACTTCGGCGCAAACCCCGATTCCGACCCCTCGGACTGCAGGGCGATGATCGCCATGAGCTTGTCCCTGTCCTCCTGGGCCAGCCTGCCATCGATGACCACAACCACGCCCTCTTCGACATTGGCATAGGCCGTTAACGAATCGATAGACTGGCCGATGTCAAAGCCGGTGTCTTCCTTTACCTCTGCAAACGCTTCGTCTTCCAGGAAAGCATAGATAATCTTGCCCGGCTCGGATTTTTGCAGCTGCGTAAGGTCCGCGTGGAAATACCATTGCGCATTTGCGGGAAAGTCGCCGGACTTGACGCCGGCAAAGGCATACAGCGGCATGATAACGACCATCATTGCCACAATTAGAAATTTCCTGATCATTGCTAGAGCTCCTGTTGGGATTGCTTACTGGCTTATAGCGCCGTAAATCCGCATTGGTTACAGGAATCGGCAAAAAACTTCATGAACCGGCTCTTCTTAATGCCCCCCTGGCGATTAACTGTTTCAGGGCGCGGCGTAGACGGTCTCTCCCTCCAGCACGGTGCGCAGCACTCGAATCCCGGCGATGTCGTAGGGATCGACCTCGAAGGGATTTTGCGCCAGCACCGCGAAATCGGCCCGTTTGCCAACTTCGATCGAGCCGATTTCGTCTTCGAGGTGCAGCTGGTATGCGCCGTTCAGCGTATAGCCCCGAATGAGCGTCGCGATATCCAGGCGCTCGGACTCACGTGGCTGCACCGGCGCATCGGGTTCCCCGACCCACTGGCGGGTATGGCCCACCTCAATGTTGTACAGCGGGGAAAGCCCCAGCGTGCCGGCGCCGCTCGAGGGAAAGTCACTGCCAAAAGTCAGGCGCGCGCCGGTATCCGCCAGGCCGCGATACCGCCAGAATCGGTTGAACTGGTCCTCGCTGACGAATTGCCTGCCTTCCGTGTCATAGGAAGCCCACAGGGGCGTGCTCTGGCCGATGACACCGAGTTCAGCAAAACGCGGCAGGTCCTGGTCGATGATGACCTGGATGTGGCACAGCGTGTAGCGGCTGGGGCTGTCCGGAAACTTGTCCCGGGCAGTCGCGACGGCATTGAGCGCTTCGTGGACCGCGCGCTCGCCAAGCGCATGGATGTGTACGTCGATACGCTCGGCCGCGGCCTGCGTCACCATCGTTGTGAGCTGTTCTTCGCTGAAGACCGTCGCGCCGCTGTTGCCCGGTTCGCCCTGGTAGTCCTCGAACATCGCGGCGGTACGCCCCTCGACCGTGCCGTCGTTGAGGATCTTCAGCACCCGGTAGTCGTATCTTTCCTGGCCAGTGCGCTCCGCGATTTGCAGCACGCGACTGACCCCGGTCTCCACGTCGGCCTCCATCCGCATCATCAGGCTTCCTACCATGCGCACCGTCAGCCTGCCGTCATTCTCGAGGGCAGACAGCACCATCGCCGGATCGGTACTCTCTTGCAGCACGCCAGCATCAAACGCCGCGGTCACTCCATAGGCATTCATCGCTGCCAGTATGTCCCCCGCGCCCTGAATGACGACGTCCTCGGAAACCGCGCCAAGCGCCTCCATGGCCAGGTAGGCCGTCCCTTCCAGGAAATAGCCGGTGGCCTCGCCGTTCGCATCGCGCTTGTAGTAACTTAAGCCGGGGTCGGGATCAGGCGTGTCCCGAGTGATATTCAAAAGCTGTAATGTCCTTGAATTACCCCAGGCGCCATGGAACCCCTCATCGATGATCAGCACGGGCCGGTCGGGTTCGATAGCGTCCAGCAGGCGTTTGTTCGGCCCCTCCGGGCCGAAAGCACTGGCGAGAAAGCCATAGCCGAAGATCATTGGCGCATCCGGGTTAGCTCGCA
>DATCZF010000077.1:0-3781 GCA_036526055.1 Woeseiaceae bacterium | reverse complement strand
AAAAAATCGCTCGAATCTCATCGTGACGCTGCAAAAAGCCGATGATGTCATTCGCTTTTGCGGTGCTTTCCACGATAGCGGCATCCATGCTGCCCGGTCGTACCGAAGAGTCCAGCACGTCCCAGATTGCGATTCCCGCCTTCCTGACCGCCGTCGTTTTCTGCGGGTAAGACGTCGACAAATCCGCCTGCAGGACCGCCGCCATCACCGGCCAGAAGGTATTGCGTGGATGTGCGTAATACTGCTGCAGCAAAATCGACTGCCGGCTGGGCAGGCTCCCCAGTATGAGTACACGCGGCCGCTTTCCTGCGACCGGCGGGAAGCCTTTGGCAACGGCCGTCATCTCGACGTTGGCCAGCAAAGTCTCCTGCCAGGCACAGGAACTAGACCACGGTGCCGAACAGCGATCCCACCATTGCGGTCAGCAGCATTGCCAGGGCGCCCCAGAAGGTGACTCGAACGGCGCCCCTGAAAATACCTGCGCCACCGGTCCACGCCGCCAGGCAACCCAGCACGGCGAGAAAGATCAGCGACGTCCCGGAAACCCACCACTCGACATGCCTCAACGGTGTCAGCAGCGCGGTTACCAGCGGTAGCGACGCACCGAGCGCAAACGATACCGCCGAGGTCCAGGCCGCCTGCAGCGGCCGCGCGGTCGATATGTGCGAGATGCCGAGCTCATCCCTGGCATGCGCGCCGAGAGCATCCTTGGCCATCAACTGGTCGGCCACCTGTTCAGCAAGCTCTTTGTCGAGGCCTCGCTCAATATAGATCGCCGCCAGTTCCCGGTGCTCGAATTCTATGTCGGCTTCCAGCTCCCTGCGCTCCCGGTCCAGGTCTGCGGCTTCGATATCGGACTGCGAACTGACCGACACGTACTCACCGGCAGCCATCGACATCGATCCGGCAACCAGCCCGGCGATTCCGGCCAGCAGCACCTCTTCCCTGCCAACGTTAGCGGCGGCCACACCGACCAGCAGACTCGCAGTTGAAACGATGCCGTCATTGGCGCCAAGTACTGCGGCCCGTAACCACCCGACCCGGTGTGTTCGATGTCCTTCGATTTTCTGGTTTTTTCCCTGCATTGCCGGTCTCCTGCAAAGCATGAAAGGCGCATCGCACCCTCGCGGCGCGTTGCCTCAGCAACTGGTAGTTTAGCGTTCCCGCGCCCTCGCTGCCCGAAACAGCCAGGCCGTGCGCTTAGTGAACAAGATTGGCGATGTAGTAAACGTACGCGAGCAACAGCACAACGCCTTTGGCGCGCGTCAGCCGCCGGCCAATAAACATCAACAGGTATAGCCCGACGCTAAGCGCCATCATGAACCACAGAACGGACCAGCTGATGCCTCCCGGTGTGAGGGGCGTAACGATCGCCGTCGTGCCGAGAATGCCGAGCGTATTGAAGATGTTGCTGCCGACAATATTACCAATGGCGATGTCAGCATGACCCCGCGCCGCAGCCACGATCGATGCCGCCAGCTCGGGCAGGCTCGTGCCGATGGCGACTACCGTCAGGCCAATTACCGCCTGGCTGACGCCTGTCAGCAGCGCTATCTCCACAGCGGCATCGACGAGCAAGTGACCGCCCACGGCCAGGGCGAGGCAGCCCGCCAGGGTCAACACGATCGGCATGACAATGCCGCCATTGCCTGGCGGCGGCGTCGCCACCAGCTCCGGATGATAGGCATCGGGCCGCCTGTGCGCGTGGGAAAAAGTGAGGTAGATAAAAACGCCCAGCGCGCCGAGCAGCAGGATACCGTGCCACTGCCTGATAGCGCCGGTACCCAGCATCCATAACAGCACGAATCCCGATGACACCATGATGGGGAGATCGATGCGCAGAATTTTGCGATTGATCGCTGCGGGCCGAATCAGTGTCGCCAAGGCAAGGATCAGCCCGATATTCGCGATATTGGAACCAACGACGCTACCCACGGCGACATCGTTTGCGCCGCGCAAGGCGGCGTTGAGCGCCACCATCAGTTCGGGCGCACTCGTGCCAAAGGACACCACCGTCAGGCCGATCGCCAGTACCGAAACACCGAAGCGCACGGCGACAGCCACAGCTCCCCGAACCAGCATCTCACCTCCCAGGTAAAGTAGCGCGATACCGGCCAGTCCATGCAGAATACTTGAAAACAAAAATTGGCTTCCCAGGCGAGCTGTTGTGATTGTTCAGGTGTGCGCACAGTGCCACGCAGCAGCGCCGGTGGTCAACATCAATGCACCATATAATGCCGCGATTTACCGGGCATTTTCGCCCCGGCCTGCGGCAACCTGGCGTTGCCTGATCCAGGCGGGCACCGGGCGGCGGGTCCAGCGCGCAAACTGCATTTTTTCATGCCAGTAAAAATCCCGATAGGCGCGAACCACATTACCATGCTTGTACTCATCCGGCATGGCCTGGGCAAATTCGGTCAACCCTGCTCGCTCATATTCCAGTTGCCGGATTTGCCGCAGCACCTTCATTGATGCGTGGTCGGTGTGCTTTTGCCAGCGATAGCGATACTCCCGGTTGAGCTCTTCTGCGAGCATGCTCAGCCACAGAAAATTATCGTAAGAGCGATCCACCCAGAGTACGCAGGGGTGGTTTACGTGGGTCGACCGATAGGGCGTTACGAAGCCGCGCTTGTTCAGGCTCGTGCACAGAATTTGCACGCTTTCCAGGATCATCTTGATAACGTGCTGATCGCAGTGAAAACGGGCACAGCGGCGAATATCCCGGTCGAGGACGAAAATGTTCATCAGCCTGCAGCGAGGCTGGTCCCGTCCAGCGCACAGCTTAGCGGGGGATCCTGTTGAATTTGCAGACGTGGGTTTTCCCCGTCGCTGAAGCGGGATTCATCCAGTGGCTGTTGCAGGCCTTGCAGGTAATCAATGATGATATCCCGCATCAGTGGTCCGTCGTTGTGATACGGGAAGCCCTGGGGCGGAATGACGGGCTCAAAAATTCCATCACCGCCGGTTATCAGGAAATCGTTGGATGCCACAATGATTCGCTCGTCATCAACCAGTCGTTCCCCCGTGGGCCGATAGAATTCGATCGCCAGGCGCTCGCCATCACAGCCGGCCTCGACGCGAAGTCCTGCAAAACTGATTTGTATACCACGCTCCTGGCGCAGTTGCCTGGCGAACACGCGACGCAGCTGCATCGTGGTCAGCTCGACGCTGACGATACGATTGCTGAAGGGAAATACCTCGTAGATGCTACCGAAGGTCAACGCTCCCGCAGCCAGATCCTTGCGCAAGCCGCCGCGACTGTTATGGATAGCGATTTCCGCCCCCGGTGTTGCCGCCAGCAACCCGTCCGCAAACATATTCCCCAGTGGTGATCGAACGCCCGCATGGAGCCGAATGCCGGATTGCAGGGTAATGCCAAGTTCCGTGTCCTTGAGCATCGCGGTACGCTCGAATGCCGGCGCCAGCGCGGCGATGACCGCTCTGTCGGCAACCAGGTGCGAGCCTGCAAACTCGGGAGCGCTCGCATTCAGGGAGTCCTGGGCGACGCAGTCTTCGGATTCACCGGCGACCCATTCGCACACGATTTGCGGCGCAAACACACGGCGCTCGCGCCACGCGCCGGTGCCGCGGTCGATGAGAAAATCGGTGCGTCCAAATGCCGCCGCCCGCGCATACGCCGAGGTAATCGTAATTCCGTTGACTTCATGGGCCAGTCCCGCATGCACGTGTCCCGCAACGATATGGTCCACCAGCCCTGGCGGAATCTCGCGGGCTACCGCGAAAATTTCGGCGCCGGGCTCGCAACTGGAAAGATCCGCCG
>DATCZF010000076.1:0-2849 GCA_036526055.1 Woeseiaceae bacterium | reverse complement strand
CTCTCGGTGCGGAATGGCGCACCGATGTGCAGCTCGGCACCGAACCGTCGTTGCGCACTGAGTTCTATCAGCCCCTGAGTTTTGACTCGCGTTATTTTGTCGCTCCGCACGCGCAAGCCGAAAAGAAAAATATCAACGAGTTTCTGGGCGACCAGATCATCACTCGATATCGCGTTGGCTCAGGTCATGTCGGCGTGGATCTCGGCCGCGAGCTGGCCAATTGGGGCGAGGTGCGTCTGGGCGTCACTCGAGGCAGGGGTAGCGCCGAAGTCAAGGTTGGCGACCCCGCACTGGAAAGACTCGAATTCGATACCGGCGGCCTGTTCGCCAAGTTTTCCTACGACATGCTGGATGACGCTTACTTTCCCACGCACGGGTCGAAATTTGACCTGGTCTGGGAAATGTCGCGGCCCGGTTTCGGCGCTGACAGTGATTTTGACACGCTGCACAGCGAATGGACGACCGTTAAGTCCTGGGGCAAGAACACGTTTCAGCTTGGTCTTAACCTGAGCACGACAATCGAGTCGGATAACCTGATCCAGGATTATTTTCCATTGGGTGGTTTCCTCAAGCTTTCGGGGCTTGATCGCGGCCAGCTGCTTGGGCCGCATGCGGGACTTGCCAGGCTGGTGTACTACCGCCGTTTCGGTGAAACCGGCGGCGGCGTATTCGATTTTCCGCTGTACCTCGGCGGGTCGCTGGAAGCGGGTAATGTCTGGCAGGATCGATCCCAGGCCCGCCTGGATTCGCTTATTTTCAATGCGAGCGTATTTGCCGGACTGGATACTTTTTTCGGCCCCTTGTTCCTGGCTACCGGATTTGCGGAAGGTGGCGACGCCAGCTTCTATCTTTTCCTCGGCGCACCGCCGCGCTGACGACAGTCAGGCTCAGCGGGATGGCTATCGAGTCACTTTTTCCAGGATCTGGCTCGGGCTGTCACTCACTCGATAATAGCCGTGGCGCTTGGCCATATCATTGAACGCGCGGTCGCGCTCGCTCTCCGTCGCGTACCAGTGAAATTTTTCCCAGTCTGCTCCCAGCAAGCGATTCAGGGAATCTTCCTGCGGCAGCGTTACGCGTATGCCGTGGGGTTGGTCCGTGCCGCCCTTGGCAGGATTCACTAGATTATGCTGGTGACAAATATCCACTTGCTTTGCTCCGGGGTTGATCGACCGCGGCGATTATACAGCAAGTTTCAGTTTCCAGAACGCTCGTGCGCTCCCTCCCGGTCTGCCCAGCCGAGGAGCCGGCGGGTGACGAACAGGTATACCGGCTTGAACAGTCGCATCCAGATCTTCCATGGCCCCGCAGGATTGGCCAGCATGTCTTTCTGGCGCGCAGTCAGGCGTTCCGGACAATAGGTACGCTTGTGCTTCAGCAGATGCCGAATATCTTCCCTTGCCATCATGCGAAACCACCAGCCACGCCGAGGCATGAATGCAGCCAGCTGGAAATCGATGAGTGCGGGCTTGCCAGCGCCGGTAACCAGCCAGTTGGGCTCCTTGGCCAGGTCGTTGTGCACGACACCCATTCGATGAACCTGCCGCAGGAGACGCAGCGCTTCGCGGTAATACGCGGGCTCGCGCGGTTTTGCCTGCTGCATTGGCAGGCCGTCGATGAATTCCCGCTCGAGTTGGTCGCTGCCGACCGACAAGATCGCTGGCACGCCGTCGAGGCCATCCAGCGCCGCCAGCGCCCGGGCTTCTCTCGCCATGAGCCAGTTGGCCAGCGGCCTTGCCCATTTGCGGGCTGCAGTTACGTCCCGCACGATGCGTTGGTCCGAATTCAGCCAGACTCGCCCAAAAATGTCGCTTTTCAATAACTTGGAAGATACATTCATCGTTATGTACGCAGAGCTGCCGTGCGCCCGGTATGGCCGTTTCCTGTAGCTTGCCGCTCGTTCCATATTACAATCAAATGCCGTGAAAGTCGGCAAGGCGACCAGCAGACTGAATTATGACGGAATCGACAGAGACATTGATTCTCGCCGCAGGCGACGACTCGGAAGACCCGTTCATCGTTGGCGGTGCGCTGCCGGCCGAGCATCCCGGCTACATTGGTCGACCGGCCGACACCGAGATGCTGCGGGAAGTGCGGGCGGGGCATTACGTGTATTTGTTTGCACCCTCTCGTACCGGCAAAACCAGCCTGATTGCCAATGTTGCAGGTCAGCTTCAGCAGGGCGACTACGTTGTCGCCACTCTCGACATGGCCCAGATTGGCGCAAGAGGAGGTGCGTCAGATGCGGGTCGCTGGTATTACAGCATTGCATACCGGCTGTTGCGGCAGTTGCGCATCAAGTTCGATCTGCAATCCTGGTGGCACGATCGCGCCATACTGAGTAATCGTCAGCGCTTGTTCGAATTCTATATCGAAGTCATTCTGCGCAAAACGTCCGGCCAGCTGGTCGTCTTTATCGATGAAGCGCAATGTATTTCCGAGTTGCCTTTTGCCCGGCAATTTCTTAGCAGTATTCGCGCCGCCTACAACGCGCGCGGATCGGATCCCGATTTTCAGCGCTTGAGCTTCGTCATCGTTGGATCAAACAGCCCGTCTGCATTTGCGATGAGTGACGAGGAGTCGCCATTTACGATCAGCCATAAAGTCATCCTCGAGGATTTTACGCGCAAGGAAGTCCAGCAGTTTGCGACTCGTTTGAGCGTTTCGACGGAGGTACGCGAGCACGTGCTGGACCGCCTGTTTTTCTGGACGGCAGGGCAACCCTATCTCGTGCAAAAGCTCGCGCGATTCATTAATCGCGAAGGTGTCAGCGACGACGTCGATGAATCGGTTGACCGAATCGTGCAGCAATTCTTTCTCGGTCGCGCAGGCTTAAACAGCGAACCCCA
>DATCZF010000075.1:0-2377 GCA_036526055.1 Woeseiaceae bacterium | reverse complement strand
CATTCGAGTTTTTGGCGGCGGTGGTGGAACGATAACGCCGGAAGAGATAACGGAGCTGATGAAGTACGGGGTCGAACGGATTTATCACCCGCACGACGGCATGGCCATGGGTCTCGAGGCGATGATTGCCGATCTTGTGAGCCGTACCGCAAAGCAGCGCAGGAAAACAGAACCGCCGGCCGAGTTCGATGCAGATCGCGTCATCGATATTGCCACGATGGGTTCCGCGATCGAGGAAGGCACCTTCGGCGACGTGCAACTGGGGCAGCTGCGCAAGAAGTGGCAGGTCAAGGCAGGCAATATTCCGGTTGTTGGTATTACCGGCACGGGCGGCGCCGGCAAGAGCAGTGTGACGGACGAATTGCTCAACCGCTTCCTGGCGCACTATCCCGACATGCGCGTGGCGGTCCTGGCGGTAGACCCGACTCGACGGCGCACCGGCGGGGCATTGCTGGGTGACCGAATTCGCATGAATTCGCTGCGCTCGGAACGCGTTTACATGCGCTCGATTGCGACCCGGCGTCAGCACCTGGCGACCAGCGAAATGCTCGGCGACCATATTCGTTTTTTCAAATCCCTGGGGTTCGACCTGATCCTCGTGGAAACGGCAGGCATTGGCCAAAGCGATAGCGAGATTGTCGACCTGGTGGACTTCTCCGTCTATGTCATGACCAGCGATTACGGTGCAGCGAGCCAGCTGGAAAAAATTGACATGCTCGATTTTGCCGACCTCATCATCCTGAACAAGTATGACAAGCGGGGTGCAGAGGATGCGCTGCGCGATATTCGCAAGCAGTGGAAGCGCAATCACGTGAAGTTTCAGCTGAGTGACGACGAAGTCCCCGTTTATCCGACGATTGCCAGCCAGTTCAACGACCCGGGCGTGACGCACGTGTTCTGGCAGTTATGCACGAGGCTGGCCGATAAATTGGGATTGGACAGCGATCACTGGACCCCGAATGTCGACACGACGCAAAAGGAACCGCGTGCAATGGCGGTCATTCCGGGCAGCCGCATTCGCTACCTGGCGGAAATCAGCGAGCAGGGTCGCGGTATCAACGACGATATCGAGCGGCAGGCGCAGGCTGCCAGCGAGTGCCAGCATTTGTACGAGTCCCTGCGCACATTGGAGGATCCAATGCTGCCGGCAGCCCTCGATCGCTATGCCGCGAAAGCGCTGACGGACGATGCGGACCGCTCGATGATGGTTCTGCGGCAGCGGTACCAGGAGTGTCTCAAGTCCCTGTCCGGCGAAGCGATCGGGCTTTTGCGGGACTGGCCGGCGCGCTACGAGGGTGTGCGAAGCGAAGAGTTCAGTTATACGGTGCGCGGACGTGCCGTAACCGGCAGTAATTACCGGGAAAGCCTGAGCCACCAGAAAATACCCAAGATCGCGCCGCCAAAATATCGAGACTGGGGCGAGTTGCTGAGTTTCCTGATGAAGGAAAATTTGCCTGGGGCGTACCCGTATACCGGCGGCGTTTATCCTTACCGCCGCCTTGGTGAGGATCCAACGAGAATGTTCGCGGGAGAAGGTACGCCCGAGCGGACCAATCGCCGCTTTCACTATCTTTCGCAGGGTCAGGACGCAGCCCGGCTATCGACCGCCTTCGACTCGGTGACGCTGTACGGCGAAGATCCGCACGAAAGGCCGGATATTTTCGGCAAGGTCGGCAACTCCGGCGTGTCCATCGCCAGTGTCGACGACATGAAGAAACTGTATTCGGGTTTCGATCTTTGTGATGCGAAGACCTCGGTATCCATGACAATCAATGGACCGGCGCCGATCATCCTGGCGTTTTTCATGAATACGGCGATCGATCAGCAGGTCGAGAAGTACCTGAAAGACAACGGTAAATGGGAGGCGGCACAGCAGCAGATCGACGCCTACTTTGCCGACAGACCCCGTCCGCAGTACGTCGGCGAATTGCCGCCGGGAAATGACGGCCTTGGCCTGGGTCTCCTGGGGATCTCGGGTGACCGGGTCGTCTCCGCAGACATCTACGAGAAGATTCGAATAAAGACGCTCGCCGCGGTTCGCGGAACGGTGCAGGCGGATATTCTCAAGGAAGACCAGGCACAGAACACCTGCATATTTTCAACTGAATTTGCGATGAAGATGATGGGCGATGTCCAGGAATATTTCATCGCCAAAAACGTTCGCAATTACTACAGCATTTCGATCAGCGGGTATCACATTGCGGAAGCGGGCGCGAATCCCATCAGCCAGCTGGCGTTCACGCTGGCAAACGGTTTCACGATCGTCGAGTATTACCTTGCGCGGGGCATGGACATCGACGACTTTGCGCCCAACCTGAGCTTCTTTTTCTCCAACGGCATGGATCCCGAGTACACGGTCATCGGCCGCGTGGCCCGC
>DATCZF010000074.1:0-20642 GCA_036526055.1 Woeseiaceae bacterium | reverse complement strand
GAGGGCGACAACCAGCAGCACGAACACGTAAGCACGAAACTCCGGGTCATTCGAGTAGTGGCGCACCTGCATGTAGCGCCAGGCAAAAAAGTGCAGCGAGAAATTGATGCCAGCGGCAAACATGAAGAACACCGCGATCAGGTTGATCAGGTTGCTGTCGAAATGGCCGATGCTGAGGTCATGCGTCGAAAAACCGCCGATGGCGACGGTTGAGAACGCGTGGCTGATCGCATCGAAGGGCGACATGCCGGCCGCCCAGTAACACACCGCACAGACGACCGTGAAAAGCAGGTAAACGTACCAGAGCGCCTTGGCCGTCTCGGTAATTCGCGGGGTCAGCTTGGTGTCCTTGACCGGGCCCGGCGTCTCGGCCCGGTATAGCTGCATGCCGCCGACGCCGAGCATCGGCAGCACGGCGACGGCGAGGACGATGATGCCCATGCCGCCCAGCCATTGCAGTTGCTGGCGATACCACAGGATCGAGCGCGGCAGGGCGTCGAGTCCGGTCAGCACCGTCGCGCCGGTCGTGGTCAGTCCTGACATCGATTCGAAAATGGCATCGGTGATAGAGAGGTCGAGACTGTGCGCCATGTAAAGCGGCAGAGCACCAAAAGTACCCAGCACCGACCAGAACGCCGCGACGACAACGAAGCCGTCCCGCAGCCTGAGCTCCTTGCGAACTTTGCGAACGGGCAGCCAGACCAGTGCGCCGGAAACGAGTGTAAGGGCGAAACCTTCGACGAACGGCATCCAGTGGTTGTCGGCATAGAAAAAACTGACGGCAACAGGCGGCAGCATCGTGATGCTGAACATCATGAGCAACAGGCCAAGAATTCGTTGTACTGATGTCCAGCTCATTCAAAACTTCCGAAACAGCGGCGGCCGGCCATAAGCCTGTCGTCAGACAAAGGACACGCCGACCTGGAACAATTTTTCGATGTGTTCGATCTTGCGCCGGTCAGCCATGAACAGGATCACGTGATCGTCCGCCTCGATGACCGTGTCGTGATGCGCAATGATCACCTGGTCGGCGCGCACGATCGCCGCGATGCTGGCGCCCTTCGGCAGATCGATATCCTCGATCGCCTTGCCGACGACGCGCGACTTGCCGGCTTCACCATGGGCGATCGCTTCGATGGCCTCGGCAGCCCCGCGGCGCAGGGAGTGAACCTTGACCACATCGCCGCGGCGCACGTGGGCGAGCAGCGAGCCAATGGTGACCTGCTGCGGCGAAATGGCGATATCGATCGTGCCGGACTCGACGAGCTCGGCGTAGGATGGCCTGTTGATCAGCGCCATCACCTTGTGTGCGCCGAGTCGCTTGGCGAGCATGGCAGAGAGAATGTTTGCCTCTTCGGAGTTGGTGAGCCCGCAGAAAACGTCGACGTTATCGATGTTTTCCTCGAGCAGCAGCTCCTCGTTGGCGGCATCGCCAACCAGCACGATCGCCTTGTTCAGCAGCTCCGAAATTACGCGGGCGCGCTGCGGATCGCGCTCGATGATCTTGACCTGGTTGGTCTGCTCGAGCGCCATGGCGAGGCGTAAGCCAATGTTGCCGCCACCCGCGATGACGACGCGCCGCACGGGATCTTCCAGCTTGCGCATTTCACTGAGAAATACGCGAATGTCCTTGCGGGCAGCGATGAAGAAGACCTCGTCACCCTCTTCGATGACGGTATCGCCCTCCGCTTCAAGCGCCTTGCCTTCCCGATAGATGGCGGCAATACGGCCCTCGGTATTCGGTATGTGCTGTCTCAGCGCGGAAATCTGCTGACCAACCAGCAGCCCGTCCTTGTCGACACGCACACCAACCAGGCGCACGCGGCCGTCTGCAAATTCCAGCACCTGCAGCGTGCCCGGGTAGAGGATCAGCTGTTCGATGTAGTTGCAGACGAGCTGCTCCGGGCTGATGCGCACGTCAACCGGCAGCGCATCCTGGACGAACAGCCTTTTCTCGTTCATGTATTCAGCCGAACGAATGCGTGCGATTTTCGTCGGCGTATGAAAAAGCGTGTATGCGACCTGGCAGGCCACCATGTTGGTTTCATCGGAGTCGGTCAGCGCGATGACGATATCGGCGTCTCGCGCGCCGGCGCGCGCCAGTACTTCGGGGTGGGCGGCATGCCCGACGACGGTACGAATATCGAGGCGGTCCTGGAGTTCCCGCAGGACTTCGGCGCGCATGTCGACGACGGTGACTTCGTTCGCCTCTTCGCGCGAAAGATGGTCTGCTGCTGACGACCCTACCTGGCCAGCCCCGAGAATTAGAATTTTCATTGTTTTATGCGGCCCTCGAGTTCATCGCTATTTTACATCAGATCAAGGTTGGCATAACTCAGAACCAGCCATTTTGTGCCGGCCGACTCAAAATTGACCTGGACGCGCGCATGCGCGCCATGGCCCTCGCAGTTTAGTACCACGCCTTCGCCGAACTTGCCATGCCGCACGCGTTGTCCCAGGCGTATGCCGCTATCCGGCTCCCGGCTTTGCGGCCGCTTCGGCGCGCCGCGCATCAGCACGGGGCGCGAGACCTGCATGCGTGGCCGGACCTCTTCGACCAGTTCCGGCGGTATTTCCGCAATAAAGCGCGATGGCTGCGCGAAGCTGTCCATGCCGTGCAGGCGGCGCTGTTCGGCATAGGTAATGAAGAGTGTTTGCATGGCGCGGGTTATGCCGACATAACACAGCCGCCGCTCTTCCTCGAGCCCGTTGGGGTCGGCGACGGAGCGCTGGTGGGGAAACAGGCCGTCTTCCATGCCGCACATGAACACCAGGGGAAACTCGAGCCCCTTGGCGGAGTGCATGGTCATCAGTTGCACGCAGTCCTCCCAGGCCTCGGCCTGGCCTTCGCCCGCTTCGAGCGCCGCATGCGACAGGAAAGCGTCGAGCGGCGACATCTCGAGTTCGTCGCCGGGTTCGAAACCGCGCGCCGCGCTGACGAGCTCTTCGAGGTTTTCGACGCGCGTCTCCGACTTCTCGCCCTTGTCCTTTTTGTAATGGTCGATCAGCCCGCTGCGCTGAATGACATGGTCGACCTGCTCGTGCAGTTCGAGCCCGGCCGTTTCCTCGCGCATGATTCGAATGAGATTGAGAAACGCGACGATGGCGTTGCGCGAGCGCCCCGCGATGAGTTCGTCGCTGGCTATCGCCGCGGCTGCGCGCCACAGCGAGCAGGCATGCGCGCGGGCGTATGAGCGCATGGAGTCGACAGTGCGTGCGCCAATGCCGCGCGTCGGCCGGTTGACGACGCGCTCGAAGGACGCATCGTCGTCGTGATTGGCAATCAGGCGCAGGTAAGCGAGCGCGTCCTTGATTTCCTGGCGCTCGAAGAATCGCAGGCCGCCATAAACACGGTATGGAATGCCGGCATTGATCAGCACCTCTTCCAGCACGCGGGACTGCGCATTGGAGCGATACAGCAGGGCGGCATCGGCGCGCGCGTTACCCTGGTCGCTCCAGTCGCGCAGCCGGCCGACGATAAAGGCGGCTTCGTCCCTTTCGTTGTAGGCGGAGTACAGCCTGATTGGCTCACCCTCGACGCCATCGGTCCACAGGTTCTTGCCCATGCGCGTATCGTTATTCCTGATGACGGCATTCGCGGCGTTGAGGATGTTGGCGGTCGAGCGATAGTTCTGTTCGAGCTTGACGATAAACGTCCCGGGAAAGTCACGCTGAAAACGCTGAATATGTTCTACCCGCGCGCCACGCCAGCGATAGATGGACTGGTCGTCATCGCCGACGACAAACGGTATGCCGTTCTTGCCGGCGAGCATTTTCAGCCAGGCATACTGAATCGCATTGGTGTCCTGAAACTCGTCGACGAGGATGTGCTGAAAGCGGCGCTGGTAATGCGCCAGCACGTCCGGGTTGTCACGCCACAACTCGTGCGCGCGCAACAACAGCTCGGCAAAGTCGACCAGCCCGCCGCGGTCGCAAAGCTCCTGGTAGCTGCGGTAAAACTCGATCAGCTGGCGGCGATTCATGTCGCCGCCGGCATCGAGATGCGCGGGGCGCAGGCCTTCGTCTTTTTGCGCATTGATGAAGTACTGGATTTCCCGAGGCACCCAGCGGCTGTCATCGACATCCATGTTCTTGAGCAGGCGCTTGATCAGGCGCAACTGGTCATCGGCATCGATGATCTGAAAGCTCTGCGGCAGCTTTGCTTCCTGCCAGTGCCGCCGCAACAGGCGGTGTGCGAGGCCGTGAAACGTGCCGATCCAGAGGTGATTGACGGGTATCTGCAGCAGGGATTCGATGCGCCCGCGCATTTCCGCGGCAGCCTTGTTGGTAAACGTCACTGCCAGCAGGCTTTGCGGCGCAACCCCCTCGACGTCGATCAACCATGCGGCGCGATGGGTAAGCACGCGAGTTTTGCCGCTGCCGGCACCGGCAATGACCAGCACTGGCTGCGCAGGGGCGGTTACCGCCTCGCGCTGGGCCTCGTTCAGGTTATCCAGGATAGGAGTGACGTCCATCGACGTTAGTTTGCCAAGTGCAGAGTTTTCGAAGGGCGCTAGTCTAGCAAAGATCGTCGCGCAAAAAGGCGCTGATGCAGATCGGTTTTGTCAGCGTTGCGATCGTTCAGAGGCTGAGGCGTATCAGGAAATAGTGATCCAGCAACAGGGCCGCGAACAGGATCATCAGGTAGTTGATCGAGTACCAGAACAGGCGCATTGCCACCGCCTCTTCGGGATTGCGCCGCAGCACGATCGCGCCATGCAGAAAGCGCGCCCCGAGAATGATGGCGGTAATGAGGTAAATGAGCCCGCTCATGCCCGTCAGGTAGGGAATGATCGTCACCAGGACGAGCAGGATCGTGTAAATGAGTATCGACAGCAGCGTGAATTCGTTGCCGTGGGTAACCGGCAGCATGGGAATACCGACTTGCGCGTATTCGTCCTTGCGGGCGATGGCCAGGGCCCAGAAGTGCGGCGGCGTCCAGGTAAAGATGATCAAAAACAGCAGTAGCGCATCACTGTGAATTTCACCGGTTACGGCGGTCCATCCGAGTACGGGTGGCGCGGCGCCGGCAGCGCCACCGATGACGATGTTCTGCGGTGTCGCCCGTTTCAAAAACACGGTGTAGATAATTGCGTAGCCGATCAGTGAGCAAAACGTCAGGATTGCCGTCAGCGCATTAATCAGCAGCCCGAGCATCAGCATCGCGATGATGCAGAGCAGCGCGGCAAACAGGAATGCCTGCGGCTCGGAAATTTTTCCCTGGGGCATCGGGCGCCGATGGGTTCTTGCCATGTGCGCGTCGATGCGTGCGTCAAGCACGTGGTTAATCACGGCGGCCGAGGATGCCGCCAGCCCGATGCCCAGCGTGCCGAATAACAGGGGCACGGTGCCCGGCCAGCCGGGAACCGCCAGGAAGCTGCCGACGACCGCGGTGAAAACGATCAGCGCGACGACTCGCGGCTTGGTCAGCTCGTAATAATCCCGCCAGGTCGTGGCGATTGTGTTCAGGCCCGCTTGTTGCATTGCTGTTCCAGGTAACGGTTTGCTGCAGCAACCCTAGCCGATATGCGACAGCGACAAAAGGTGTTTGATGTCGCTGACGATATCGCGCGGATTGAGGTCCGGGGGAAAGTACATGACAAGGTTGCCAAGCGGGTCAAGCAGAAAATAGCCGTTGGCGGCGTTGCCGGCGGGGTACGCCGACTGCAGCATGCTGCGCAAGTGGGCGTTGCGCAGCAGTACGAGGCCTCCCTGCTCGGATGCCAGGTAGCCAGGATCGATGGAGGGGCCTGCGTGCAGCAAAACCCGCTGCAGCCGGTCCATGTTTTTACCGAGCATCAGGCGAATCTGCCGAAGGGCATACAGCTGAGCGCGACAGTCGCTGTCAGCGGCGCAGTCGTCGCTGGAGATATACAGCAGGCTCCAGCTGCCCTGCAGCGCTTGTGCACTCTCGTCATTCTCCAATGGCTCAACGACATTGACGACCGGCAGCAACAGCGCGCCATGGTTGGAGTAGCCGCTCGGGCGCCAGTCCAGGTCGCTGTAATAGAGCACCATCGCTACAACCAGCGGGCCGAGGAACAGCGCCGCGATGAGCATGAACTGCAGCCTTCCGCGCCGCACCTGTTGTTTGTCCATTATGCCGTTTCCGTTTTTCGGTTAATCAATACAAAAATTACAGCAAAAGCCAGCGCCAGCGCCCACCACTGCACCGCGTAGGCCAGGTGCCGCTCCGCGGTCATGCCGCCGGGGGTCCACTCCCGCCCGAGCCCGTCAGCGGCGGGCGTATCGAGCAGCAGCACGAACGGGAATACATCCTGTCGCAGTGCCGCCGCGAGATCGGCCGTGGTTGGAAAAACCGCCACGCGCGGCCACGGCCCTGTCGCCACTGCCGCACCATCGAGCCGAATGCCCGGATTCGGCAGCTGCCCCGTCCGGCCGGTAATCGTGACGGCCGGCTGCTCTATGCCGACACCAGGTAACTCGCGATCTGCCCGGTGTTCGACCCAGCCGCGATTGACCAGCAGCAGCCGGTCTTCTCCCGGGACGGCCAGCGGGGTAATCACGTAGTAACCCGCCAGCCCGTTTTGCACGATGTTATCGACCAGGATCTGTCGTTCCGCCAGGTAATCGCCACTCACACTGATGCGTGTAAAGGGCGGGTAATCCATGCCGGGCTCGAACGGCGATACCATGCCCTCCTGTGCCACAAACAGGGCGGCGACCACCGCCTTTTCCTGCGAGCGCTGCCATTGCCACTGCCCCATGCCTGCCAGCCCGACAAACAGGGCCAGCGCCAGCAGGGTGGGTAGTGGCCTCGGCCGGAATACTCGCTTGGGGGCTTGATGATTCACGTTATACTTGCTCGCATCTTTGCGGCACCCGGTATGCACCCATGAAACTGCTGATTCTGATTTTGCTGGCTGCGGTAGTCGTCAGCCTTGCCTCCGGCCTGGTCTTTCTGACCCGCGACCGGGAGGACAGCGGGCGCCTGCTGAAAGCATTGAAAGTACGGGTGAGCCTGTCAATTTTGCTGATTGTCGTCCTGGTCGTTTCCTACTTCCAGGGCTGGATCAGCGCAGGGGCGGGTATCTAGCGCCCCTGCGCCGTAAAGATTATAGCCAGTAAACGAAGACGTACAGGCAGAGCCAGACCACGTCGACGAAGTGCCAGTACCATGCCACCGCCTCGAAACCGAAGTGATGCTTCGGCGTAAAGTGACCCTTCAGCACGCGGAACCAGATCACGGTCAGCATGATCGCGCCGATGGACACGTGCATGCCGTGAAAGCCGGTGAGCATGAAAAAGGTCGAGCCGTAGATACCGCTCGTCAGCTTCAGGTTCATGTGCTGGTAGGCTTCGCTGTACTCGTAGCCCTGCAGGTAAACGAAGCCAAAGCCGAGCAGGAAGGTGGCGGCAAGGAAGACCTTCAGCATGGTGCGGTTCTGCTCGCGCAGCGCGTGGTGGGCAATCGTCACGGTCACGCTGCTGGCCAGCAGTATCACCGTGTTCAGCAGGGGCAGGCCGAGCGCGCCCATCTTTTCAAACGCACCGCCGACAGCCGCAGGGCCGTTGGTGGGCCAGCTGCTTTCCCAGTTGGTCCACAGCAGCAGGTTGGTAAAGAAGTTATTGCTCTCACCGCCAAGCCACGGCACCGACAGATTGCGCGCATAAAACAGCGCGCCGAAAAACGCGGCAAAGAACATCACCTCGGAGAAGATGAACCAGTACATGCCCATGCGAAAGGAAACGTCGACCTGGGCGTTGTACTTGCCAGCCTGGCTTTCGGCGATCACCGTGCCAAACCAGCCCGTCATCATCAGCACCAGGCAGGCAAAACCCGTGAACATTATCCAGCGGCCGGCGTCCGCGCCGTTCAGCCAGGTCGATACGCCGACCATGATTAACGCCAGGGCGATCGAGCCGACGGCTGGCCAATGGCTGCCGTGAGGGATGTAGTAGCGATTTTCAGCGTGTGACATGATTAATTTCCGCAAACTCAAATCAAATAAATTCGCCTGTACTCACCAGTCGCAGGTGATCAGTACGATGCTTGTGACAGTCGAACGGTGTCGAAAAACGTGTACGAAAGCGTCACGGTATCGACGTAGTCCGGCAGCTTGTTATCCACGATAAACTGTACTTCCAGCTCGCGCTGTTCCGCCGGCGCGAATGGCTGCTCCGTAAAGCAGAAACACTCGGTCTTGCGAAAATAACGGGCTGCAGAGGTCGGCGCCACGCTCGGCACGGCCTGGGCCGTTTTGTTCTCGGCGCTCAGGTTGCGCGCCACGAAAGACGCCCGGTACAACTTGCCAGGATGAACGTCCATGGTTGCCTGTACGGCTCGAAACTCCCACGGCGCGTACTCGTTCACGGTGGTAACGAACTCAACCGTTACCGTACGGGTTTCGTCGACCCGTTCAACGGCAGCGACCGCCGTGCCGTTGGTCTTGCCGCCAAACCCGGTAATTTCGCAGAACACGTCATAAAGCGGCACGAGCAGGTAGCCGAAGCCGAACATCGCCACGGCCAGAAGGCCGAGACGGCGCGCGAACGCGGCGCTCGATACAGGCTTGTTGTGCGGTGCTTTATTCATCTGTCGATCAGGCGCGCAATACGTTAAGAAAAATGAATCCCAGGTAGATGCTCAGCGCGACGGCAATCAGTATCAGTGCCGTCCTGCGAACCTGCCGCTTTCTGTCCTGTTGATCCATGCTTATTCAGCCGCAGCTCCTCAGGCTACCTTCGGTGGTTCGTCGAAGGTGTGGTAAGGCGCCGGCGACGGCACTGTCCACTCGAGGCCAATTGGTTTTTCCCAGACTGCCGCGGTAGCGGGCGCACCCTGGCGGCGCGCCGCCTTGATGATGACCCAGACGAACAACAGCTGTGACACGCCGAAACCGATCGCGCCGACGCTCGCCATATGGTTGAAGTCCGCGAACTGCGTCGAGTAGTCCGGAATGCGTCGTGGCATGCCGGCCAGCCCCAGGAAATGCATCGGGAAGAAGGTCAGGTTGACGAAAATCGCCGACAACCAGAAGTGAATCTTGCCGAGCGTCTCGTCGTACATGACGCCGGTCCATTTCGGCAGCCAGTAATACGTCGCTGCCATGATGCCGAATATCGAGCCCGGCACGAGCACGTAATGGAAGTGCGCCACGACGAAGTAGGTATCGTGGTACTGCACATCGGCCGGCGCGATAGCCAGCATCAACCCGGAGAAGCCGCCGATGGTGAACAGGAAGACGAATGCGAGGGCGAACAGCATTGGCGTTTCAAACGTCATCGCGCCCTTCCACATCGTTGCCACCCAGTTGAATACTTTTACGCCGGTCGGTACCGCGATCAGCATCGTGGCGAACATGAAGAACAGCTGACCGGTCAGCGGCATGCCAACCGTGAACATGTGATGCGCCCAGACGATGAAGGACAGGAACGCGATGCTCGAGGCGGCATACACCATGGAGTCATGACCGAACAGCGGCTTGCGCGAAAACGTCGGAATGATTTCCGAGATCACGCCAAAAGCCGGCAGGATCATGATGTAAACCTCGGGGTGGCCGAAGAACCAGAAAATGTGCTGGAACATGACCGGATCGCCGCCACCGGCAGCGAGGAAGAAACTCGTGCCAAAGAACTGGTCCGTCAGCAGCATGGTGACCGCGCCGGCCAGCACGGGCATTACCGCAATCAGCAGGTATGCCGTAATCAGCCAGGTCCAGACGAAGATCGGCATTTTCAGCAGCGACATCGTCGGCGCGCGCATGTTCATGATGGTGACGATGATGTTGATGGCGCCCATGATCGACGAAATACCCATCAGGTGAACGGAGAACACCAGGAACGGGAAGGCGTCGCCGGTCTGTAATACCAGCGGCGGATACATGGTCCAGCCGCCGGCGGGGGCGCCGCCGCTCATGAAGAGCGTCGACAGCAGCATGCTGAAGGCGACCGGCAGGATCCAGAACGACCAGTTGTTCATTCGCGGCAGCGCCATATCGGGCGCGCCGATCATCATCGGGATCATCCAGTTGGCCAGGCCGACGAAGGCGGGCATGACGGCACCGAATACCATGATCAGGGCATGCATGGTGGTCATCTGGTTAAAGAAATCCGGATGTACGAACTGCAGGCCAGGGGACATCAGCTCGGTGCGAATGACCAGCGCCATCGAGCCGCCCACAAAGAACATGATGAGACTGAAGATGAGGTACAGCGTACCGATGTCTTTATGGTTGGTCGTAAAAAGCCAGCGCCTGAAACCCTTTGCCGGGCCGTGATCGTCGTGGTGTTCTGCGCCGTGAGTCGTACTGCTCATGTTTTAAATCTCCGTTGGCGCGCCGGTTCGTGCGACGCGCCCTTCAATACAAATGCTAGTTTGTCGAAGCCAGCCGTGTTGACCGGTCCTGTTCACTGGCGAGGAAAGCCTGGAACTCTTCAGGCTCCACAACCTCGACGACGACAGGCATGAAGCCGTGGTCCTTGCCGCACAACTCGGTGCACTGGCCACGGTAAATGCCGGATTCCTCAGCACGGAACCAGGTTTCATTGATAAAGCCCGGAATGGCGTCTTTCTTTATCGCAAGATCGGGAACCCACCAGGAATGAATGACGTCGTTCGCCGTAACCAGCAGGCGGACTTTGGCGCCACGCGGCACGACCAGCCGACGGTCGACTTCCAGCAGGTAGTTATCGATGGTGTAAGGATCGATGCCGGAATCCTTGCGACGCGCTTCGTCGCTGCTGCGATCGAGGCTGCTGAAGAACGCGACATTCTCGCCCTGGTATTCGTAATGCCACTTCCACTGGTAGCCGGTAACGACAATGCTCAGGTCAGGATTGCGCGAGTCTTCCAGCTTGATCATCGTTTCCGCCGACGGCACAGCCATCAGGATCAGGATCAGTGCCGGAATTGCCGTCCACACGACCTCGGCTGTCGTGTTGTGCGAAAAACTGGCCGCCTCCACACCCCTGGATTTGCGATGCAGCAGCAGCGAGTAAATCATCACGCCGAATACGAGCACGCCGATGGCGCAGCAAACGTAAAAGATCAGCATGTGCAGATCGTAGGTTTCCGCGCTCAGCTTGGTGACGCCCCTGGGCATATTCAACGCCCAGTCGGCACGAGCCGTTGCTGTCGCCAGGAGGCCGAGTGTCATAACAAACAAATTTCGAATCATTGATAGTTCACCTTGCCGGTACTGCAATATGGATAAACAAATCCCTGGTGCGGTAATGCGTGCAAAGCCGTTAAGCGGTCATGCTACGAATCACCGACTGTCCGGTAATAAAGTCCTGTTGCTGGCGTTTCCCCAATCGACAAATTACAGCCAGTTGCATAGATCGACAAATGCGCGGGCGACGGCAATGAATGCTGCCGGCAGCTACAGTTGAATGCGTGTGTTGTAGTCACCAGTAAGGGGTACGCGTGCACAACAGTTTCCGTTCTGCTGCTGACGCCGCCAAGCCCTTCCCGCCACTTAAACCGGTCTGACCTGTCAAAAAGCCCGCGAAGTTTACTGAAACGCCGTCTGCCTTGCAAACGGAACGGCCGCGGGTGCAGGTACATATTTTTCGCCTTTACAATAACTTAGAACCAGGCCCGGAAATGTCCGGCGACCCCGGATGCGGGTATTGCGGCTAGTAGCGCCGCCGAATGCCTGCGGGATCGATTCTGAACTCGCCCGGCTGCCCGGGCGCGCCGGTTCCCCAGGCATGGCCGTAGACCAGCTCGATCGTGACCGGCAGCGTGTCATCCTCCATCTGTGCCCGCAGGGCCTGTTCCATCTGCTTAAACTCGCCGCGGCCGGTCAGCGACGGTTTGCGGCCGGCCAGGCTGTTCCGAGCGCCAGCGGCAGTCAGGTCACGAAACAGCCGTCCGGGATCGCGGTAGGTGACCGTCAGGTAGTCCACGTCCAGCACCGGGTCCGCCAGCCCGGCAGCCACCAGCGCATCACCGATGTTGTGCATGTCCTCGAAGGCATGCACGTGGCCGTGTGAGTCAACTTTCGCCCAGGCCCGGCGCAGCTCGCCGAGGCTGTCCGGGCCCAGGCTGGAGAACACGAACAGCCCGCCGGGACGCAAGACCTCTGCGATTCTGCGAAACACCGGCGCGGGGTCGTTCAGCCACGGCAGCAGCAGGCTCGAGAACACCAGGTCCACGCTTTCCGTTGCCAGCGGCAGGGTTTCGGCCTCTGCCTGCAGTTCGCGAACTGGCGGACCCTGCCCCGCTGTCTTGCGCATCTGCGCCAGCATCGCCGGCGAGCGGTCGACAGCAATGACATCGCTGTTGGGGTAACGCGTCGCCAGCTGCCTGGCGCCCGCACCCGTGCCGCTGCCGAGATCGACGATGACTCGCGGCTCGATGAGCATCGGGGCCAGGCGCTCGAGCAGGCCCTCGCGGGCAACCGCGTGGACGAAGTCCGCGTCGGCAAAATCCGCCGCCGCCCGATTGAATCGGCGCTGACTGTCCCGGCTCGTGATGATTTGTCTGTTGTCTTTTCGGTCCATGTTCTCGTGGGTCCGGCAACCCGCAATTTCTGTCATTCTGGCGCAAAACGGCAGGCGCTCCCAGTGTCACTCAGTGGCACGCTGGTCTCATGCCCGAAGCCCTGCTGGAACGTATCGCCGCCATTGTAATACCACGCCACTGCATCGTTTGCGGCCTGCAGTCCGCAGCGGGCGCCATCTGCAGCGGCTGCTTTGCCGACCTGCCGTGGATTGGCTCGGCCTGCCGCTATTGCGCCATGCCATTGGCGAACGCAAAGGCTGCGCAGCTTGGCTGTGGTCGCTGCCAGCGTCAACCCTGGCCATTCGATTTTGTCGTGGCCCCCCTGCGCTATGGCTTTCCGCTAAGCGCCATGCTGAAGGCCTGCAAGTACCAGCGCCGGGCATTTTACGCCCCGGCCCTGGGTGCGCTCCTCGCCAGCCGTGTCGGTGAGCGCGCTGCCGGCATCGAGGCCGTCGTGCCGGTACCGCTGCACTGGCGGCGCCACCGGCAGCGCGGCTTTAACCAGGCCGCGGAGCTGGCAAGGCCATTGGCGCGGCGGCTTGGCCTGCCGCTGTGGCAGGGGGTCAGGCGGGTGCGCCATAGCCCGCCGCAAAGCGGGCTGACGGAGCAACAGCGGCGGCAAAACCTCAGCAACGTGTTTGCCACATCGGCACGCTCGCCATGGCGTTCGGTCCTGATCGTGGATGACGTCATCACGACCGGCACCACGGTTCGCGAGCTTGCCGTGACGTTGCGGCGCGCGGGCGTTCGCAAGATCGCGGTTGCGGCGGTTGCCCGCGCCGTGGCGGGCAGGGCCTGAGTCAGGCAGGGTTGAAAACGTAGTGAAGCGCGATACCGAGAAAGATGACCATGCCGATGTGGTGATTTTTCAGGAAGGCCGCAAAGCAGGCTTCCGGTTCGCGTTCCCGCACGAGCCACTGATGATGAACCATCATCAGCCCGGCAATGGCTACCGCCGCGTAATACCAGGGACCGAGGGCCGCCATGTTGCCGACCAGCACGAGTCCGCACAGCATCAACAGCTGCAGGCCGCCGATAATAAAGCGGTCCGCATCACCAAACAGGATGGCAGTCGACTTGATACCGATGCGCAGGTCCTCCGGGCGATCCGCCATCGAATAAAAAGTGTCATAGATCGTGGCCCAGATCAGCGTTACCGCGAATACCAGCCATGCCAGCTGCGGCAGTTCGCCGGTCTGGGCGACGAATGCCATCGGTACCGCCCAGCCAAAGGCGGCGCCAAGAAATAGTTGCGGGATCGCAAGCACCCGCTTGATGAATGGGTAAATCACGGTCAGCAGAGCGCCGATAACGGCCAGCCAGCGCGCCTGCGTATTCAGCATGGTGGCGAGACCGATGGCAATCAGGCCGAGCGCGCAGAACAGGGTTATCGCTTCCTCGACGGTTACCTGGCCCGCGGCGAGCGGCCGCTCCCGGGTGCGCGCCACGTGCGGGTCGAAATCGCGATCGGCGATGTCGTTAATGACACAGCCGGCCGAACGCATCACGACCACGCCCAGCATGAACACCAGGAACACGCCGCTGTCCGGACTGCCGTCAGTGGACAACCACAGCGCCCACAGTGTTGGCCACATCAGCAACCAGATGCCAACCGGTTTATCGAAGCGCATCAACCTGCCGTACAGACGCAACTGCTGAAGCAGTGACCTGCGCTGACTGCCGTGTAGATTTTTGCTCACGATACCTGACCAGCCCTTCGCCGGGATTCGACGCTGTTATTGCTTCGGCGGATTCTAAATGTTCCCCGCCGAAAATTCGCCTGCTCTCAGACCTTGGCGTAGCGGCCGGCGTCCCCCAGCCAGCGCCGAACGATCGCGTTTGCCTGCCGTGGCGCTTCCCTGCGCAGCGTTTCGGCAGCCTGCTGAACTCGCGGCATCAGTGCGGCATCGCGCAGCAGGTCGGCGATGCGGTATTGCGGCAGGCCGGTTTGCCGGGTGCCGAGCAGCTCACCCGGTCCGCGCAGCTCGAGGTCGCGCTGCGCGACGACGAAGCCATCATTGGTTTCCCGCAACACGCCGAGGCGGCTTTTGGCGAGCTGCCCCAGCGGCGGTTTGTAAAGCAATACGCAGCTGCTGTTTTGCCGGCCGCGGCCAACGCGTCCGCGCAACTGGTGCAATTGTGACATCCCCATGCGCTCGGCATTTTCGATGATCATCAGCGAGGCATTGGGGACATCGACGCCCACCTCGATCACGGTTGTCGCGACCAGCAGGTCGGTGCGGCCATCCTTGAAAGCCCGCATCGCCTTGTCTTTGGCCGCGGCTTTCATTCGGCCGTGCACGATGTCCAGCGTCAGCTCGGGCAGCGCGCTTTGCAGCATTGCAAAACTTGCCTCCGCCGCCTGGTAGTCGAGCGCCTCGGATTCCTCGATCAGTGGACAAACCCAGTAGGCCTGCTGCCCGCCCCGGCAGGCGGAGCGGACCCGGTCGATGACTTCGCTGCGACGGGCATCGGGCACCGCAATCGTCTGTACCGGCTCGCGCCCCGGCGGCAACTCGTCGATGACGGACACGTCGAGGTCGGCGTATGCGGCCATCGCCAGCGTTCGTGGAATGGGTGTCGCCGTCATGACCAGCTGGTGCGGCTGCAGCCTGCCCTGCTGGCCTTTTTCGCGCAGCGCCATCCTCTGATGCACGCCGAAACGATGTTGCTCATCGATGATGACGAGCGACAGGTTGGCAAAGGTAACGCCTTCCTGGAACAGCGCGTGCGTGCCGATGACGAGCGCGGCGCTGCCGTCCTCGATCGCGGCCAGCGAGCTGCGCCTTGCGGCGACTTTCTGGCTGCCGCTCAACCAGGCGGGGCTGATACCCAGCGGCTCGAACCAGCGGCTGAAGTTCTGCAGGTGCTGCTCGGCGAGCAGTTCGGTAGGCGCCATGATGGCGGCCTGTAACCCCGACGCAATCGCGTGCAGGCAGGCCACCGCAGCCACGACCGTCTTGCCGGAGCCAACGTCTCCCTGCACCAGCCGCAACATCGGATGCGGCTTGCCGATATCGAGACGAATTTCTTCGCAGACCCGTCGCTGCGCCGCGGTCAGCGTGAACGGCAGCGACTCAATGAAGCGGCCGGCAAGCTCCTGGCCATCACGGAGCTGCGCCGCCGATTCGCTGTTCGCGAGTGCGCGCAGGTTGCGCAGGCTCAGGTAATGCGCGAGCAGCTCCTCGAAGGACAGCCGCTGCTGGCAGGGGTGTGCGCCGCGCGCCAGCAGGTCGAGATCGACACCGGGCGGCGGCTGGTGCAGGTAAGCCAGCGCCTCGGCCAGCGCAGGCAGCTGATAGCGCTCGCGCAGCTGTTGCGGCAGCAATTCCTGTGGCGGGGATCGGCGCATGATGCGCAACGCCTGCCCGACGAGATTGCGCAGCCGGCCCTGCTGCACGCCTTCGGTCATCGGGTAGATCGGCGTCAGGCCTTCGCTGACCACCGGCTCCTGGCCGCTCGGCAGGATGCGGTATTCCGGATGCACCATCTGCAGGCCGTCCGGACCCTGGCGTGCCTCGCCGTAACAGCTGACGCGCGCCCCGGTTACAAACTGCGCCTGTTGTTGGCGCGAGAAGTAGAAAAAGCGCAACGTCAGGTAGCCGGTGCCGTCGCTGATTCTGACGAGCAGGCTGCGCCGGCCCCGATACACGGTTTCGGCGAGCAACACTTCGCCGCAGACCAGCGCGCGGCTGCCCGGCAGCAAAGCGCCGATCTTGTCGATTCGGGTTCTGTCTTCGTAGCGCAGCGGCAACAGGAACAGCAGGTCTTCGACACGCTCCAGCGCCAGGCGCCGAAGTTTTTCCGCAAGCGCGGGGCCGACGCCGCTGAGAACGGTCAGCGGTGAGGACAGGTCTGTAACCGGCTTGCTGGGCGGCGCATGCTCAGGCACGAAGGGCGTCCATCTACAGCGCGAGTATGGCCTCGGCTTCCACGTCGGCGCCTTTCGGTAGCGCGGCCACGCCCAGTGCGGCACGCGCCGGGTAGGGCTCCTGGAAGTAATCGGCCATGACCGCGTTCACTGTCGCGAAGTTGTCGAGGTCCGTTAAGTAGATCGTCAGCTTGACGATACTCTGCAAGGAACCGCCCGCCGCTTCTGCGACGGCCGCGAGGTTGTCGAAGACACGCCGGGCACGCGCCTCGAAGTCGCCCTCGACGATGGTCATGGTAGCCGGATCCAGCGGAATCTGTCCGGACAGGAATACGAACGAGCCGGCCCGAATGGCCTGCGAATACGTGCCGATGGCGGCGGGCGCAGCATCGGTGTGAAGGGCTTCCTTGGTCAATTGATTCTCCACATCAGGCGCAGTCGCGAGAAACGCGCAGGACTGATTTCATGTTGCGAATGCCGCGCAGAACGCGTGCGAGATGATTACGGTCGCGGACCTGTAAGACGAAGGTGATCACCGAACAGTCTTCGTGCCGGTCGAGGACTGACACCTGTTCGATATTCGATCCGGCGTCGGCGATCGTGGCGGCGACCTCTGCCAGCACGCCCATGTGCGACTCGGTCTCTACCTGGATCTGCGACGAAAACTCGCGCTGAATCGATTTTTCCCAGTTGACGTTGAGCCACTTCTCCGGTTGCTTGCGGAACTTGCTGAGGTTGCCGCAGACGTTGCGGTGGATCACGATGCCGCGACCACTGCTGAGGTATCCCATGACTTCGTCACCGGGCAGCGGATGGCAGCACTTCGCGTAACTGACGACCATGCCCTCGGTGCCGGCGATCGAAACACTCGACCGGGGTGTCATCGGCGCTGATTCGTCGGTGCCGAGCAGATATCCGGCGGTCAGTTGCGCGAGCCGCTCGCCGAGCCCGAGTTGTTCATACAGGGTGTCCGCATCTTTCAGTCCGAGATCCTTGACCGCTTTTGCCATTCGCAGCTTGCCGATCTTGCGCAACGACGAATCGAGGTCCTTGAGCGATTTGTCGAGCAGGCGCTTGCCGAGGTCAATCGCTTCGCTGCGCCGCATGTTCTTCATGTAATTGCGAATTGCCGAGCGCGCTTTGGCGGTCGTCACGAAGTTGACCCAGTTGGGATTGGGTTTGGCGCCCTTCGCGGTCACGATCTCGACGGTCTGGCCATTGGTCAGCCGCGTGCGCAGCGGGACGAGCTGCCGGTCGATCTTGGCGGCGACGCAACGGTTGCCGACGTCGGTATGCACCGCATAAGCGAAGTCGACTGTTGTCGCTCCCTTGGGCAGCGGCAGGATATCGCCACGTGGCGTAAACACATAAATCTTGTCGGGGAACAGGTCGACCTTGACCGACTCCATGAACTCCTCGGTATTCTCGGACTGCTGGATCTCGATCAGGCGCGACAGCCATTCACGCGCCTTACGTTGTGGTGTTGCATCCGTCTTGCTGTCCGCCTTGTATTGCCAGTGTGCTGCAACGCCCGACTCTGCGACGCGATGCATTTCCACGGTCCTGATCTGCACTTCCAGCGGCAGGCCATTGGGCCCGAACAGCGTGGTATGCAGTGACTGGTAACCGTTGATGCGGGGAATTGCGATGTAGTCCTTGAAGCGGCCCGGCACCGGCTTGTACAAGCCGTGCACGATACCGAGGATGCGATAGCACGTATCGACATCGTTGGCGATGATGCGAAAGCCATAAACGTCGACAATCTCGCTCAGCATGCGGCGCTTTTCCGCCATCTTGCGGTAAATGCCATACAGGTGTTTCTGGCGTCCCGCAACCTGCGCTTCAATACTGGCGGCTTCGAGCGCCCGGTTGATGCGTCCGGAAATCCGCTTGACCATTTGCCGCTGGTTGCCGGCAGCCTTGCGCACCGATTTTTCCAGCACGCGGTAACGGAATGGATACAGGTGGCGCAGCCCGAGGTCTTCGAGCGCCGTCTTGATATGGTTGATGCCGAGCCGGTTGGCAATCGGCGCATAAATATCGAGAGTCTCACGGGCGATGCGCGCCTGCTTGTCGCGCGGCATCGCGTCCATGGTGCGCATGTTGTGAAGGCGGTCCGCCAGCTTGACGAGGATCACGCGAATATCGTCAACCATTGCCAGGAGCATCTTGCGGAAACTCTCGGCCTGCGCTTCGGCGCGGCTGTTGAACTGAATCTGATCGAGCTTGCTGACACCGTCGACCAGCGCGGCGATCTCGGACCCGAAGGTAGTCTCGATCGAGCCGATGGTGCTCGAGGTATCCTCGACGACGTCATGCAGGATGGCCGCCGCGATTGCCTGCGCGTCCAGGTGCATGTCCGCCAGGATCTGGGCAACGGCAACCGGGTGAGTAATGTACGGCTCGCCGGTCATGCGTTTCTGACCGGAATGGGCTGCCTCACCGAACTCATATGCCTGCGCGACGACCGCCAGCTGCTCGTCCGTCATATAGGTCTGCAGCTTCTTCATCAGTTGCTGCAGCCCATAGTCGCGCCTGGCAGTGATGCCGGGTATGCGGGCAAGAATTGAGGTGGCGTAATCCATGCGGTTATTTTTACCCGGTTACCGGGCCCGCCGCCACTAAGAACGAGAAATCAGGCGTATTGCGTGTCTCGTTTAGTCGCCGATGGAAATGCCACGCATCGGCAGCAGGTCATCGGCGGCTTCCGCCTGCAGGAAATCCTCAGCGGCAGGCTGATCGGCTTCGTCCAGGATGGCTGGCGTTACGAGGCCATCGGCGATTTCGCGCAGGGCGACTACCGTGGGCTTGTCGTTTTCCCACTCGACCATCGGGTCGGCGCCGTGCGCGATACGGCGCGCGCGCTTGGATGCAACCAGCACCATCTCAAAAATGTTCGAAATGTTGTCCAGACAGTCTTCGACCGTAATCCGGGCCATGAAATCCTCACTTCAAAAAACAGGCCAGCCGCAAGGCCGGGGTTCAAACAGACCCACCAGTCTACTGCAACTACGCGGGGTTACACCAGTATATTTTTGATTTGCTTGAGCAAAGCGGGGCTGTCCAAGCGATTGCCCCCGCCCCCGCCGCGCACTATGGCCTGCAATTCGGCGATCGCCCGGTCGAGCTCGTCGTTAATGATGACGTAATCGAATTCGGCGTAATGCGTCATGTCGCCGAGCGCATCCCGCAGCCGGCGCGCTATCACGGCATCGCTGTCCGTGCGCCGCGAGCGCAGACGGTGTTCCAGCGCGGCGCGCGACGGCGGCAGGATAAAAATCGTCACGCAGCCGGGCATCGATTCGCGCACCTGGCGTGCGCCCTGCCAGTCAATCTCGAGGATGACGTTACGACCCAGATGCAGCTGCTCCTCGACCTGGGCGCGACTGGTGCCGTAGTAATTATCAAAAACCAGCGCTGACTCCAGTAATGCGCCGGCTTCGCGCAGCTCGAGAAACTTTTCCTTGTCGACGAAGAAATAGTCCCTGCCGTCGACTTCGTTCTTGCGCTGCTCACGTGTCGTGTAGGACACCGAAAAACGCAACTGTGGATCGTGCGCCAGCAGCGCTTTTACCAGCGTCGTTTTACCGGCGCCCGATGGCGCTGCGACGACAAACAGTTTTGCCTGGGTGCTCATAAGTATCCGTGACGACTGTCCGCCTGCCCTACTCGACGTTTTGGATCTGTTCGCGCATTTGCTCGATCAGAACCTTGAGGTCGACGGCGGCGCCGGTGGTTTCGGTATCCGCCGCCTTGGAGCCGAGCGTGTTGGCTTCGCGGTTCAGCTCCTGCATCAGGAAGTCCAGCCTGCGGCCGACCGGTCCGCCCTGCTGCAGGATGCTGCGTATTTCCGTGACATGGCTTTGCAGGCGATCCAGCTCCTCGGCGACATCCATTTTTTGCGCAATCAGCACGAGCTCGGTCTCGATTCTCCCAGGGTCCGCTGCTTCCTCCAGTTTCGCCAGCCGCTCCAGCAATTTATTGCGCACCGCAAGCTGCACCTCGGGCAGCCGCGCGTTAACAGAGGCGGCGATTTTCTCGATCTCGTCACAGCGCTCACGCAGCATCGCTGCAATGCGCCCCCCCTCCGCGGCCCGCATTTCCTGCAGTTTCACCAGGGCCTCGCCAAGCAGTTCCTGTGCGGCGGCGAGCAGGGGCTCCTCATCGACATCGGGCTCGGCGACGACGCCGGGCCAGCGCAACACGTCCAGCGCACTGAGCGGCCGCAGGTCTTTGAACAGCGCTTCGATCGTTCCGATACCGGCCTGCAGCCTGGCGGCCACCTCCGGGTCGATTTGC
>DATCZF010000073.1:0-4204 GCA_036526055.1 Woeseiaceae bacterium | reverse complement strand
TCCCGTAAACGGGTAGGGCAAGGTCTGTAAGCTCTGCGGCCGCACATGGTCGCGCTCCGCTCGGGAAAGGTACAGGAATCTGACGACAGGCAATGTGGATTGCCGAGGTGGAGCAAAAGATATGGGCGACACCAAGTACTTGTTCAAAAGAGGTGCGACCTGGTGGGTCAAGGTGGCCGTACCGCGGCAGGCGCGCGAACAGCTTGGATTTGATCTGCGGCGATCGTTAAAAACGCGCAATCTCGATGAAGCAATGAGGCTCAGGGACGGCGCGGTGAGTGAGTTGCGCGCTGAAATCGAGCAGGTGATCGCGAAAGGCCGGGGGGTGCGAGCCTGCAAAACCCCGCTGGACGGCGACGATGCCGAATTCGAGATCCTGCGTCGGGAAGACTATTCGGACGTAACCTTCATGCTGGAAGTCCATGCGCCGATGCTGGCCAGGGCGGCAAGGCCCGGGCAGTTTGTCATCGTTATCGCGCGGGATCGTGGCGAGCGCACACCGCTTACAATTGCTGATTTCGACCGCGATCGCGGCACCATCACCCTGGTGATCCAGGCGGTTGGCAAAACCACGCGCGAAATGCAGGAATTTTGCCAGGTGGGTACTCACCTCAAGGCGGTCGTTGGTCCCATGGGTGAACCAAGCCACATGGGGACCCGAAAAGTCGTCTGCGTTGGCGGTGGACTGGGCGTCGCCCCGATCTACCCGCAGCTTCGGGCTTTCAAGGAAAGCGGGGCCTACGTTATCGGCGTTGTCGGTTTTCGCAACAAGGACCTGGTTTTCTGGAGGAAGAAGTTCGAGCGTTATTGCGATGAGCTGATTATTTGTACGGACGATGGTTCTGTTGGGGTAAAGGGCCGTGTGACTGTAGGACTGGAAATGGCCCTCGATGCCCATGACGATATTGACCGCGTCGTGGCGATTGGGCCACCAGTCATGATGAAGGCCTGTGCCGAGACGACGCGGTCAAGGGGCGTGGAAACCATTGTCAGCATGAACCCGATCATGGTGGATGGCACCGGGATGTGCGGGGGATGCCGTGTCACGGTGGGTAACGCCGTGCGATTTGCCTGTGTTGACGGTCCGGAATTCAACGCGCACGAGGTGGATTTTGACGACCTCATGAGCCGACTGACGCGGTTCCAGAAACAGGAGGCGGAATCCATGACGCTATGGCAACAGGCGGTGGGAGCGAAATAATGGCCAAGAAAACGATTCGCACTATTCCCCAGGAGCGCACGCCGATTCCGACCCAGGACGCGAAAGAGCGTTCGCAAAACTTTACCGAGGTAGCCCTCGGCTATCGTGAATGCGATGCGCTGATCGAATCCGAGCGCTGCCTGTTATGTCCGAATCCCGTCTGTATCCCGGCCTGCCCGGTAAATATCGACATACCGTGTTTCATTGAAAAGATCAGCAAGAAAGATTACCGCGGTGCTTACGACGTCCTTACGGAGTCGACCCTGCTGCCTGCTATTTGCGGCCGGGTGTGTCCACAGGAAGATCAGTGCGAAGGCGTTTGTACGGTTGGTGAGAAGCTTGAGCCGGTAGCAATCGGGCGACTCGAGCGATGGGTGGGTGACATGGCGATCGCCGAAGGATGGTCGAATACGCCCTATATCGAACCCAATGGATTCAAGATCGGTATTGTCGGTTCCGGCCCCGCAGGTATGGCCTGCGCGGCGGACATGGCGAAGGCCGGTTGCGATGTGACAATTTTCGAAGCCCTGCATGAGGCTGGCGGCGTCCTCCGTTACGGAATACCTGAGTTCCGGCTGCCAAATCATGTACTGGATGCCGAGCTCGAAAACCTTGCCCGGTTAGGCGTAAAAATAAAATGTAATACGCTTGTTGGGCGTTTGTTTACCATAGAACAGATGCTCACAGAGCTCGGCTTCCACTCGGTGTTCATCGGAAGCGGTGCAGGCTATCCCAGTTTCATGGGTATTGGCGGAGAGTCACTCAATGGTGTGCTCTCGGCCAATGAATTGCTCACGCGCTGCAACCTGATGGGTGCAACCGAGTTTCCCAAGTACGACACCCCCCTAGGACTTGGGAAAAAGGTAGCCGTGATCGGTGCTGGTAATACAGCGATGGATGCTCTCCGTGTGTCGCTTCGAGCTGGTGCCGATCACGTCTACTGTATTTATCGGCGCACGGAGGCGGAAAGTCCGGCCCGCGTTGAAGAGATCGAACATGCGGCCGAGGAAGGTGTGCAGTTTGAATGGCTCACGGCGCCGGTAGAAATCCTCGACGACGGTAACGGCAACGTCAGGGGCATGCGCTGCCAGCGCATGGAACTGGGCGAACCGGATGCGTCAGGAAGGCGCAGGCCCGTGCCGGTCGAAGGCAGCGAATTCGAGTTCGAAGTGGATACGGTCGTGTATGCGATTGGCACCAATGCGAATCCGATCATTGGGCAGACGTCCAAAATCAAACTCAACAAGTGGGGTTATATCGAGACCAACGATGACCTCGCGACCTCAATTGCGGGTGTTTATGCCGGAGGCGACATCGTAACCGGTGGCGCTACTGTCATACTCGCGATGGGTGCCGGACGCAAAGCCGCCCGGAACATGAAGCGTTACCTGGGTATTCGCGATACCGAAAACGTGTATCGCGAAGCCACGGAATCAAGCGGCGATCGCTTGTTTGGTATTGACCCGGCGGAGAGGTCTTACGCCCGGGTTCACGTCGTATAGGAAGCAAATCAATGGCTGCGAAGCAGAAAGCGGTTTCCAAAATCAGCAAGCCTGCAATGGCGATCGACGAACATATTGTCGAGATCATCAGTGATTCGGGCGAGGGCGCACAGAAATGCGGCCAGTCTTTCGGTTCCATCGCGGCAAGAATGGGTAACGGCATCTGGACCGTCGAAATTATTCCGGCAGAAATTCAACCACCCGCGCGCAGTATCGAGGGCGCCAGTGGTAATCGCATTCGGGTCGCCGGCAATCGCGTCACGAATGGTGGCGACCTTGCGGATATGGTAGTTGCATTCAATGAACAGGTACTGCTGGGCCGGTTGCAGGCTAATGAGTTGAGCCCGGGCGCAATAATCCTGCTCGAAAACAAGTGGCGCACGGATCCGAATCCGGCAATCGCCAATTCCTACAAGGAAGTCCATCAGCAGCTGCTGGACGAAGGATTCAACGTCTACGAGATACCGATGGAGACTGAGTGCCTGCAGCTCGTCCGGGATCCGCGACGTGGCAAGAACATGTTTGCGCTGGGCTTGCTGTGCAGCATCTACAGCCTCGACATGGATCTGGCCAGGGAACAGATTCGAATGACCTTTGCCAAAAAGAAAACGGCGATTGTCGAGTCCAATATCAACCTGCTCGAGGCGGGCTGGCACTGGGCTGAAGATAATCTCGATATCAAGTTCAAGATTCCGACGGAGCCGGCAAAAGAGCCTTATGTGGTTGTCAACGGCAACATGGCGCTCGGCCTTGGCGTAATGGCTTCCGGCATGGAGGTCTGCGCGATGTATCCCATTACACCGGCGACCTCCGCATCGCATTATCTCAGCGACGTGTTCAGCAAGGTCGGTGGTGTGGTTCACCAGGCAGAAGATGAGATCGCCGCTGCCGCATTTGCCATTGGCTCCTCATATGCCGGCAAATGTGCCGTGACGATTACCTCGGGCCCCGGTTATTCGTTGAAGCAGGAATGCCTCGGGCTGGCTGTGATGGCCGAAATTCCGCTCGTGGTGATCAACGTACAACGCGGTGGCCCGTCAACCGGACAACCCACGAAACCCGAGCAAGGTGATCTGCTCACCGCAATATTTGGCAGCCATGGCGATGCGCCAAAGGTGGTAATGGCTGCAACCGATATCGAAGACTGTTTTTACTCGGTGATTACGGCCCGACGCATTGCTGAGGCATTCAATACGGTGGTCGTGGTTCTCTCCGATGCCAGCCTCGCCACGGCGCAGCAACCCTGGCCACGGCCGGAGTTCAACGAAGAGTGGCTTGCGCCGCCGGTTGATCAAAGCCCGATTGAGCCGGGAACGTTGCCGTACAACTGGGACCCGGTTACGGGGTTGAGCCATCGAGCCAAACCCGGCCAGCCGAACGGCATGCACACGGTTACGGGCCTGGCGCATGACCGCCGCAGCTGTGTTGCTTACAACCTGGCGGTCAACAAGGAAGGTGTGCGCCATCGAAGCCTGAAGCTGGCAGCGCTGCAAAAGACGCT
>DATCZF010000072.1:0-4633 GCA_036526055.1 Woeseiaceae bacterium | reverse complement strand
TTTATAAGGGCCCGGCGTGCGGCCGCATAGCCTTTCGACAACAAACCTTCGAGCGGTACTGACGCGAAATCGGGATCCGCGTAAAACTTCGCGCGGTCTTCATAGGCGAGTTTCTTGGCTTCCACCATGAGGTGCCAGAACGCGGGATCGTCGCGCCCCAGTTTGCCCAGCGGGTAGGCCTCGAGAATGTTGAGCATCTGCAGAGCCGCGATGCCCTGGCCGTTGGGCGGCAGTTCATAAACGTCGTATCCACGGTAATTAACGGACACCGGCGTCACCCATTCGCCGCGGTGGGCGGCAAAGTCGCTGACCTGAAGGTGGCCACCGGCGCGCTGTATCGCGCTTGCCATGTGTCTGGCCATTTCACCCTTATAAAAGACATCACGGCCGTCGCGCGCGAGTTTTTCGTAACTCGCTGCCAGGTCGGGGTTGGCAAATATCTCGCCTTCGCGGGGAGCGCGGCCCGCAACCGTGAACGTCGAGCGCAGCGGAGCGAGAAACTCATCCGTCAGGTCTGCGTCGGCGAATTCGACCAGGGCATCTCGCCACAGCGCCGCGTCTACCTCGGTGATGGCAACGCCTTCGCGCGCGTAATTAATCGCCGGCCGCAGCAGTTCATGCATCGGCAAACGGCCGAAGCTTTCGTGCAAGGCAAACCAGCCATCGACGGCACCCGGTACGCTGATTGCCAGTGGCCCGAATAACGGCAGGGTCTCCCGGTCGCCAAGCTCGGCACGCAGTTCGTCATAGGAATAGCCGGCTGGCGTTCGACCGCTGCCGTTGTAGCCATGCAGCTTGCCTGTTTCCGGATCCCAGACGATGGCGAACAGGTCGCCGCCGATGCCACAGGCATGCGGCTCCACCAGGGCGAGCATCGCGTTGGCGGCGATAGCGGCGTCGATGGCGCTGCCCCCTTTTTTCAGGATGTCGACGGCGATGGCGGAAGCGAGTGGATGCGATGTTGCCGCCATGCCGTGGCGTGCCAGCACCGGGCTACGGCTGGCAAAACCGTCTCCGGTGTAGCGGGTGCCGCGACCGTCACCCTCGCCGGGATGCGCCGGCGTCGCGAGTAACAGCAAGGCGCACAGGTTTGCAACGAAGAGCGGGCGGCAAGCTTTCATGTCGTTTCCCTCGAAGTGTTGACCAGCGCCCGGCGTTTACAGGACTGGTTTAAGTACTTCGCGCAGCTCGTCGAGCTGTTCAGCGTAGTTTTGCCAGTAGCCGACGGCTTCCTTATAAACAGGAGAGCGAACCTGGCTGGCGCTGGCCGTATTTACCACGCGCTCCGTTGCATGGAATGACAGGCAGGCGTCCTCGAACGGCAGGCCGCAATAGTCCAGCATGCGGCGCACCTGCTTGTCGAAATCGTTGATGAGCTCGTCATAATCGACACGCAACACCTGGCTCGGCAACACGGCATCCCAGTGATTCATCAGGCGGACATACTGCAGGTAATATTCGCCGAGCTCATGCAGGTCATAGGAAAAGGTCTTGCCCTTGGCGAAAAGTTGCCGAAAGTTGCCGAGGCAGGCATCGAGGGCCGGTTTGCGAATATCGATGATGCGGGCCTCCGGCATGATCAGCTTGATAAAGCCGACGTGTTTGAAATTTGTCGGCATCTTGTCCACAAAATGGCTGCCGTTGCCGTGCCGGTGGTGCTTGACCAGTTGCCGGTAGCGGTCGCCAAACTCCGCCACTTCCTCGCGGGTCGCGTTGTGCAGGGAGAGGGGGTAGGCAGGTGCGCCGGGCTTTGGCTGGCGTGCGCCCGCGGCAACGCCGCGAATGTAGGGCAGCTCGCCAAGACCTTCCACTCGGCCGTGGGAGGCAAGGATCTGTTCGATGAGCGTCGACCCTGAGCGCGGCATGCCGACGACAAAGATCGGCACGGGCTGTGCTTCTTCCCGTTCCGGCCAGGACTCGATGAATTCCTTGCTGAACGCTTCGATCAGGCGATCGATCTCAACCTCGGTTTCCAGCGGGTCATAACGCACGAACTGGCGCTGCCGCGCATTGCCATCGAGATACGATTGCCAGGCGGCGGCAAAGTCGCCGCGCCGTTCTTCGCACACGGCCCGGGCAAACAGGCAGTTGATGCGTGACTGGTCGTCGAGGCTGTCATCGGCAAGGTTTGCGTCAATCGCCGCGACGTCTTCGTCAGTGAGGCGGCAGCTATCGATTTTCGCCAGCCGCCAGTAGGCGTCGCCGATGCGCGGGTGTGCCGCAATACAATCGCGGTAGGCAGCAATCGCCAGCTCGTCTTCGCCCAATGCCTGCAGCATGTTGCCCTTGCCCATCAGGGCACGATGGTTGCGTGGCTCCGCGGCCAGGATGCCTTCATAGGCCTGCAGGGCTTCCTTGCTGCGCCCGACGATCGACAGCAGTGACGCCAGCGTCGTTGCGAGATCGTAATCGTCTTTTTGCAGGTTGACGGCTGCCTGCAGGTGCCTGATGGCATCCATGGGCCGGCCAACATCGATCAGGTACAGGCCGAGGTTGCGGTGGGCATCGGGCGACTCGGGCGCCAGCTCGATGATACGTCGCATCAGGCCCTCGGCTTCGAGAATGCGCTGTTCGCCGACAGCGATGTCGACGAGAATGCGCATGGCAGTGACATTGCCAGGCTCGAGTTGCAGGACATCGTTGCACAGCTCGCGGGCTCGCTGATTGTTGTTCTGCCTGCGCTGTGCGGAGGCATCGGCGAGCTTGCGCAAGACCGGAGATAATTTGAGGGCGCGCTGCTGCGCGCTTTTGGCTTCTTCAGCCTGTCCCGACTGGCCGAGCGCCTGCGATAAACCCATCCAGGTCGAGGCCTGGCCATCGTCCAGTTCGATCGCGCGGCGAAAATAGCCCGCCGCCCTTGCCGGCTGCCGTTTCCTGAGATGCAGGACTCCGAGGTCCTCGAATGCCTTGGTAAATTCCGGGGCCAGCGCAGTGACCCGCGTCAGGCAGGACTCTGCTTCATCCAGACGGTTCGTCTGCAGCAATATTGCGCCCAGCAGCCCGAGCATGTTGATTTCGTCCGGTGCCTGTTGCAACGCCTCCCGGCAGAATGCTTCTGCTTCTGACTGGCGCCCATCGCGCAGTAACGCAACGACCTGGTTGAAGGCCTCCCTGGCGGATATCGAGGCAGTCATGGGCCGCCTTACCCCTTGACGCCGGACAGCTCGATAGCGGCAGCCACGGCATCGAGGTTGCCCATCGGCAATATGCTGGCACCGTCGATGCCCGGAATCTTTGCCAGCGCCGCGATGGACTCCGCGCAGATGCGAATTCCTTCCTGTTCCGGATCCTTGGCGTTTTGCAGGCGGCTGACCACGGTATCCGGAATGAAAATCTTGCGGCGGTTGTTACGCAGCCAAAGGGCGCTATCGGCGGATGGCAATGTCGCCAGCCCAACGATGATGCTGGCGCGTCTCGCGATCTTCGAGGCGACCAATTCCTGCAGGTAGCGTTTCAGCAAGGGAATGTCCATGCATAACTGCGTTTGCAGGAATTGCGCACCGGCGTCGAGCTTGTTGATAAGCCGTTTCGGTTCCCAGTTGCGGTAGGGTTCGTGAGCGGTTGCGGCCGTACCGATGAACAATTTTTCATTGCCGACGAGCGTACTGTCTTCCTTGACGATATTGGCGGTCGCGATCAGTTCGGTCGCATCGATATCCATCATGCTTTTGGGCTGGGGCTTGAAGCCGTCCGGCGCCTTGTTGCCCTTGATGAGTAACAGGCTGGTTACTCCCAGTGCGTGGGCGCCCAGCAGGTCGCTCAACAGCGCCAGCCGGTTTCGGTTGCGGCAGCTGAGCTGAATGATCGGGTCGACATCGTTGTCGAGGAACAGGGCCGCGGCTGCCAGGGGTGACATGTGCACCTGGCCGTACTGGTTATCGGTCAGCAACACCGCATCGACCGTATTGGCCAGGATTTTTGCCTGTGCGGCAATGGAATCCGGGCGTGCTTCAGGTTTGAGCGACAACTCCGCGGAGATCGCAAAGTCCTTGGTGCGGACGGCTTGAGCAAAGGTTTTCAATCGCTTACCAATCTTCAGTGCCGGGGGCTTCACCGGCGATTTCAATGAGGAAGCAAAGGGTAGTGACTTCAAGCCCGCTTCACAAGAGGTCATTCCGCGCGGCCACTGGCGTTCGCCGCCGGTCTGTGGTGAACTCCCCCACCTGTTTTGACGATTGACCGAACAGGTGCTCTATTTCCACTCAAGACATGCAAAAATCGTTCTTCGACCGGGCGACGTCGCTGCTCCGTTCAGGTGATCCCACCAGTGCCCTTCAGGCTTGCAAGGACGGGCTAAAAGATTTTCCGCACGATGGCAACCTGTTGTGCCTGGCGGCGCAGTGCCAGCTTATCCTCCACCGCTACGAGGATGCTCGCAAGAGCGCCGAACAGGCGGCAAAGCTGTTTCCCAATTTTTTCCTGGCGCACGAAGTGCTCGGTGACCTGTTCTTTATTTCGGGTCAGTACGATATGGCAATTCGTAAATACGAACTGGTCAGGAACCTGGAACCCGGGCGCAAGGAGATTGAGGAGCGTCTGCAAAAAGCGCGTGAGGACCGGGACAAGACAAGCAGCAAGACGGCGCTGGAAAAGAAAAAAGAGCTGAGGAAGCAGTTTGCCCTGCTCATGGACA
>DATCZF010000071.1:0-13576 GCA_036526055.1 Woeseiaceae bacterium | reverse complement strand
TCGTCGCCGACGGGGCGAAGCCAGATGATTCTCAAATCGGACGCCGAGCTCGAACAAGAGGGCGCGCGGCAGTTTGCGGAGATCAGGGCCAATGCGCCGCTGGTTACCGACAGGGCGACCATCGACTACATAGCTTGCGTTGCGAATGCCATTGTCGACGTCATGGATAACGAATGGAGCAAACTGAACTGGGAACTCGCCATCATCGATGAAAACCAGGTGAATGCCTTTGTTCTTCCTGGCGGCAAGATCAGCGTCTACTCCGGTATTCTCCAGGTGGCCAAGAACCAGGATCAACTGGCCGCGGTCATCGGTCACGAGGTTGCCCATGTCACGGCGCGCCACGCCAACGAGCGGGCTTCTCGTGGCGTCGTGACCGACATAGGTGTCGATATTGCCGCGATTATTCTCGGTGGCGGCCATGGCGGTTACACGAGGACGGCCCGTGACACTCTGCAGGCGGGCGCAGCGCTCGGCATTTTCCTGCCGTTCACGCGCGCCCAGGAATCCGAAGCCGACGTGGTCGGTCTCGAATACATGGCGAAGGCGGGTTTCGACCCGCGCGAAAGCGTTATCCTGTGGAAGAATATGGCGGCCCGCAACGAGAAGCAGCCGCCCGAATGGCTATCTACCCACCCCTCGGGAACGACGCGCATCGACGGACTGGTTGCCCAGTATCCCAAGGTGCTGGTCCTCTACAACGAGGCCAGGGAAGCGGGCAAGCACCCGGCGTGTTCGCCCTGACGGCTGCCAATCACTCTTGCCGATCGCGCTTGAAGTAACGCAGAAAACTCTCCGGTAACGCCCCCGCGTCAATTGGCGCAGCCGTTGGCACGTCCAGTGCCTGTGAATTGTAACTGTTCCAGAACAGCCACGGTGCGGCGGCGCGCTGGCGTTGCTGAAGATCGTGCAGTAACGCCGCCATGGCCTTGCCGGTATAGGTTGTTTCCAGGTTGATGCCGAGCTCATCCCGCGCGACAAGCACGGCCTCGTCGGTGAGGGCATTGCTTCGCGCGTAGCCGGCGCCGAAAAATTCGTGACGAATGCGTATGCGCACGCTGCGGCCCTGTTCAAGACGGACGGTCGGATCCAGGCGCTGCAACATCGCCAGGGTCTTGCCAAGCAGTCTCGCCATGCCGGCTTCGTTGGTCACAAAATCCTCCGATACGCGTATCGCCTGAACCTCGCAGTCGCTGTCCGCCAGTGCAAGGCCGAGCGCCAGGCCTGCGGCAGTGCCCATCGTCCCGGTGGCGATGTAAATTCTTTCCGGCATTGGCCAGTCGTTCGCACGCAGCTGGTCGACGAGTTCAAATGCCGCGTTGACGAACCCTGCGGTGCCACGCCAGGATGATCCGCCCAGCGGCACGACCCAGTTTTTCCTGCCGGACAGGTGTTCTCGCAACAGCCGAGTCCGATTCGCGGGGCTGCCGCCAAACTCGACCAGGCGAGTACCGATTTCGATATGCCGATTGAGCGTTGCCCCAGCATATGGCGTTACCGCCTGATGGCCGAGGAAGCACGTGCAGGGCAAGCCCAGCTCACGGCTGAACAACGCGGTCGCCAGCGCATGATTGGAGCCCGCTGCGCCGAAGGTGGCAATCCCGGTACATTGTTTTGCCAGTGCGGGTTGCAGCGCGTACTCCAGTTTGCGGACCTTGTTTCCGCCATACAGCGCTGCCGTGACGTCATCGCGTTTTACATACAGCGAAACCGGTTGGCCGCCCACCGTCAACGATTGCCGGGACAAGGGCGTTGGCAGTGCCGCAAGGTCCAGGTATGGCAGTGCCCTGGTGAGCAGTGGATAACGCTGATTGATGGGTCGCAGCTGCTTCATGATCTCCGATGGACGATGAGCGCGTTACGAGAAAAATTGCACGCTTGCATGGCATCCGGGTCACGCACTCTTTAGAATGCTTGTAGAATCTACAAGAGGCAACCGTGGAGAATGGATTGTCCAGGCTAACAGACCCCGGTATCACCGTGAGCGAAATTCCGTCGATGGATGAGCCCATTCGAATTTCGACGGACAGCACTGCGGCATTCGTGGGCAGTGCACTGCGCGGGCCTGTCGACATTCCCGTTACGGTTTCCAGTTTCGCAGACTACAAACGCAGCTTTGGCGGTGACTGGCAGCGCGGCAGCCTCGGTTTCGCCGTGCGCCAGTTCTTCGAGCATGGCGGACAAACCGCGCATATCGTTCGCGTCACCAACGGCGCAACCGGTGCCACGATTGTTCTTCCCGCAGGTGCGGAGAAAATGGTGTTGCGTGCGCTCGAGCCGGGTTCGACCGAAATTCTTCGGGCTGCGATTGACCTGGACGGCATCGAGCGAAACGATTCGGGTACTTTCAACCTGACCGTGCAGCGGCTGGATCCGGAGACCGGTTTCGTGATCGACCAGGAAATTCATCGACGGGTCAACTGTGTTGCCGGGGATGAGGCTTTTATCGGCGACGTTTTGCTGAAGTCGTCGCTGGTGCGGCTCGAAAGCAATGCATCGACCGTGCGCCCGGACATTACCACGGGCCCCGGCATTCATTTCGGCTCCGGCTACATCGGTATCGACAGGCGAGGCAAGGACGGCAGGCCCCTGACCGATTATGACGTCATCGGTTCCGCGCGCAACGGCAGCGGAATATTCGCCTTGAGCGGCGTTGAGAGTTTCGATTTTCTCTACCTGCCACCGCCACAGACCGACACCGATTTTGGGCCGACCGCGATACTTGCCGCGGAACTTTACTGCCGCAAGCGCCGGGCTTTACTCATCATGGACCCGCCGCTGGCAGCCAGGTCGGCACCCGGCGTGATGCGTATGTTTGCCGACGCCGGTTACAGCAGCGCCAACATACTGGCCTACTATCCTCGCCTGCGGCTGCGGGATTCGAAAAACGAGGCGAAAATTGCCGCCGGCGGTGCCATCGCGGGGCTGCTCTGCCGGCTGGACCGTGAGCACGGGGTCTGGAGTGGTCTGGAATCTGCACCCGCTGAATTTCAGGCCGGCCTCGAGCCGGCCGAAACGATCGACGAGGCAACGCAGCAATCGTTGCTGCGTTCGGGCATCAACGTTGTGGCTAACAGTCGCCCGAAGAGATGCCGCGTACTGGGTTCAGTAACCCTGGGTGCCGGCAGCCAGATGTACAATGCGTTTGCGAAACTCGGGGTGCGCAGGACCTGCCTGATGATCCTGAAGAATATCGAACGCGGCACGCGCTGGATCGTCTTCGAAAAAAACGAGCGCAGCATGCGTGAGCGTGTGCGCAGCCAGGTGCATGCTTACCTGACCGGGCTGGCCGACAGCGGAATGCTCGTCGATGACGACGTCTATGTGCGGTGTGACAGCGATGAGCAGGGCAAGGCCGTAGCAGGGAGCACCGGAGTGAACATTCTTATCAGCTTCCATCCGCGCGGCTGGGGTCAGCCCCTGTCCTTCACCATTCATCAGTCCGTGCCCGGCGCAAAAACGGTTGCCACGGCCTTTGCGCCGGCGCAGGGCTCGGTGCGCACCGGAACCAGCGACGCCGATATCGCTTAGCGCTCGGCCCCATAGCCACCGCCGCCGGGGGTTTCTATGGTCAGCAAATCACCAGGCTCGACGCTGGTCGCTGCGACCCCGGCGAGTGTCTCGATCGACCCATCGCGCCTTTGCAGACGATTGCTGCCGACAGCACCGGGCTCTCCGCCTGCCAGGCCGAATGGGGCGATGCGCCGGTGGCCGGACAGCAGGGACACCTGCATCGCTGCCGTAAAACGCAACTGCCGCACTGCGCCGTCACCGCCGTGCCAGCGGCCGGCCCCGCCGGAGCCGCGGCGAATGGCGAAGGCTTCGACGCGCACGGGAAACTGGCTCTCGAGAACCTCGGGGTCGGTCAGCCGGGAATTGGTCATGTGGGTCTGCACGGCATCGGCGCCGTGCCAGCCCGGTCCCGCACCGGCGCCCCCGGCAATGGTCTCGTAGTACTGGTATTGGTCGTTGCCGAAGCTCAGGTTGTTCATGGTGCCTTGCGATGCGGCGAGCGCGCCAAGCGCGCCCAGCAGGGCGTCGGTTATGCACTGCGAAGTTTCCACATTGCCGGCGACGACCGCCGCCGGGTAGCCCGGGTTCAGCAGGCAGCGATCAGGAATGCGAATCTCGAGCGGCTCGAGACAACCTTCGTTCATCGGGATGGATTCGCGTATCAGGCTGCGAAAAACGTAGAGCACGGCGGCGCGAGTTACTGCACAGGGCGCATTGAAGTTGCCGCCGGATTCCGCAGACGTTCCGCTAAAGTCGACGCAGGCGCGGCGCATTTGCGAATCGACGCTTATGCTGACGCGAATGTGATCACCGTTGTCGAGTTCGTAGTCGAAATCGCCGTCATGCAGCGTGTCGATCAGCCGCCTGACACTTTCGGCGGCATTTGCACGCACGAATCCCATGTAAGCGGTCAGTGTTGCCAGCCCCCAGCGCTGAATCGCTTTGCTGAGCTGCGAGATGCCCTGCTGGTTGGCGGCGAGTTGTGCGCGCAAGTCGGCCAGGTTCTGCTCGGGATTTCGCGCGGGATACTTGCCCGAGCGCAACAAATGCAGCGTTTCGTCACGCAGCAGGCGCCCAGCCGCGGCGAGCTGGACGTTGTCGATGAGCACGCCTTCTTCATCGATATGGCGACTGTCCGCCGGCATCGAGCCGGGCGTCATGCCACCGATGTCCGCATGGTGAGCCCGCGACGCCAGGTAAAAGAGCGGCGCGTCGCCGTCAGCAAAATACGGCGTGACCACGGTGATGTCGGGCAGGTGCGTGCCGCCCTGGTACGGCGCGTTCAACATCACGGCATCGCCCGGCTGCAGTTGGCCCGATCGTGCGCTGATCACGCTGCGCACGCTGTCACCCATCGAGCCAAGATGAACCGGCATGTGCGGCGCATTGGCTATCAGCCTTCCGGCGTCGTCGAACAGGGCGCAGGAAAAGTCGAGGCGTTCGCGGATGTTCACCGAGCGCGCCGTGTTTTGCAGGACGACACCCATTTGTTCGGCGATATTCATGAACAGTTTGTTGAACACTTCCAGCAGCACGGCATCCGGCCTGGCAAGTGGCCTCGCATCGATCCGCTCCGTTTGCTGCTCCACGTTTTCCAGCAGCATGCAGGCGGAAGCATCGACCGTTGCTCGCCAGCGGACATCGATAAACGTGGTGGATCCGGCGTCGAAGATGATTGCGGGCCCACTGATCACATTGCCCGCGCATAACTCCGAGCGGGCGAAGACCGGCAGTTCTCGCCAGGCGCCGTCAACGCGACAGGTTTGCATCGCATGGGGTGGCGGTAACGGACCCGGTGCTATGCGTGGCGCGGCGATCTGCGGTTCTTCGCTGGTCGCCGCGACGTGCAGCGAGGCGACCTGGATTTCGCCGGCCTCGATGTCGACGCCGAATCGTTCCAGGTGGGTTGCCCGAAACGCGGACCCCATCGCGTCGAGCGACTGGGCATCCACGAGCAGGATGGTGTCAGAGCCGGCAATTCGCAGCCCCAGCTGGCGCGTGAGTTGCTGCTGAGCTGGCGGCACACCCTGGTCTTCCAGCTGCTGCGTGCATTCCCGGTCCAGCGGCGCAAAGGCGGAAGCCAGGCTCGCGACAGTCTGCGCATTCAGCGGCAGGTCGACCGAGCATTGCCGTGCCGCCGCCACGCGCGCAAGCCCCATGCCATAGGCCGACAGCAGGCCGGCCATGGGATGAATGAGAATTTTGCGCATACTGAGCACCGCAGCCACGGCGCAGGCATGCTGCCCGGCGGCACCCCCGAAGCAATTGAGGACAAAATCACGCGCGTCCTCGCCGCGTTCGATTGAAATCTTGCGAATGGCATTGGCCATCGTTTCGTTTGCGACGGTGACAAAACCCTCGGCCGCCTCGGCCGCGGTGACCGGCCGGCCCACGGAGCGGGAGATTTCCGTTGCCAGCGTGGCGAACGATGCTTCGACAACGTCGGCGTCCGGCGGCTGGTCCGCGTTTGGGCCAAACACCGCAGGAAACTGGGCGACCGGTATTCTGCCGAGTAAGACATTGGCGTCGGTCAGCGTCAGCGGTCCGCCGCGCCGATAACAGGCGGGGCCGGGCTCGGCACCGGCGGACTCCGGGCCCACCTGAAAGCGATTGTCCGCGAACTTCAGGCAGGAGCCTCCGCCGGCGGCGACCGTATGAATTTTCATGATTGGCGAGCGCAGGCGCACGCCGGCAATTTCGGAATCGTTGCTGCGCTCGAATTCACCGGCGTAGGCGGCGACATCGGTAGACGTGCCGCCCATGTCGAAGCCGATGATTCTGTCGAAACCCGCCTGCCGGCCCGTCTCTGCCATGCCCACGACACCGCCGGCCGGGCCCGAGAGGATGGCATCCTTGCCGCTCAGGTGGCCGGCATCGGTAAGCCCGCCGTTACTTTGCATGAACTGGAGACGGCGCGGCCTGCCGCTGACTGCCAGCTGTACGTCGAGACTGTGCAGGTATTGTTCCAGAACCGGATCGAGGTAGGCATTTGCCAGCGTGGTCTCGGCGCGGCTGACAAATCGCTGCAATGGTTCGACTGCGTGAGAGGCGGACACATGGGCGAACCCCATGCGCCGGGCCTCGCTGGCCACGAGCGCTTCATGCTCGGGAAAGCGATAGCCATGCATGAAACAGATTGCCAGCGACTCGATACCCGCATCCAGGCATTCCTGCAGAACGCGCCGGATTTGCCTGGGGGAAGGTTTTTGCAGGACCTCGCCAGCAGCCGTTACCCGTTCGTCGATTTCCCGGACCATGTGATACAGCGGTTCCGGCTTGCGAATGTCGAGCGCAAATATATCCGGCCGGTTCTGGTAAGCGATAAGCAGGCTGTCTGCGAAGCCCTGAGTGACGAGCAGCGCACTGCGGGCGCCGCGCCTCTGCAGCAGCGCATTCGTTGCCACGGTAGTGCCCATCTTGATTGCGTCGATGGGCAGTACCGGGAGCCCGGCGGCGGACCAGCGGGCCAGTTGCCGGCGAATTCCCTCTGCCGCCGCATCCGCGTAATGCGAGGAGTCATCCGACAGGAGTTTCTCGCAACGCAGCTCACTATTCGGGCAGCGCGCGATGACGTCGGTAAATGTACCGCCGCGATCAATCCAGAATTGCCAGGGTGTAAGTTCGCTCATCAGCCCGCCTGTCAGCCGTGCATCGCCATGCAGCGCCATTTTGCCACTGTATGACGAGTCCTGCTCGACGGACATGAATCGCCCGACCTTCGGCAGGATGGCACACTTTCTTCTTCGAGTGATTTGGTGCAACCTGCGGCATTATGAAAATTGATCGAGTACTTCGCGTCGTCTTTGCGCTGCTGATCCTGTTCGTCTTCATAATCAGTATCGCCGCACTGCTGTTCGTCACGGAATCAGCGCTCAACGTGTGGGATCGCCTCGTGCAGGGACCACGGTGGCTGCTGTATGCCTACATGGGCGGACTCGGCGTCATTTCCCTGCTGACGGTGTGGATGACATGGCGCCTGGTGGCGAAGCGGAAGTTCAATGCGGACACGCCAGTCCGGCCCGTGCTCAGCCGGGAAGAGATCGAGCGGCGGCTTCGCGAGGCCGAGTCCAGCGGTATGCAGGCGAGCGAAGCGCGCGCGGAAATGCAGGAACTCGCGAGGCGGCAGGCCAGCGGAGCAGTGCATCTCTGTTTCTTCGGTGAAATCAGCACCGGCAAGAGTTCCCTGGTGAAGGCGCTGGTGCCGGAGGCTGACGTCGTCGTCGATGTCGTTGGCGGTTCGACGCTGGACATTCGCCATTACCGCTGGCGAGCGCCTGACGGCACGGAAATTTTACTCACCGATGTGCCGGGCACGGGCGGTGACCTCGGCAAGCTGGACCGGGTTGCCGAGGACGAGGCGCGGCGGGCGCAGGGCGTCATTTTTGTCTGTGACAGCGACCTCGACAGGCGTGAAGCCGCGGCGCTCGCCGAGTTGATTCAGCTTGGCAAACCGCTCGTGCTGGTCCTGAACAAGGCGGACCGCTACAGCTTTGCGGAGCAGGCGACGATTTTGCAGCGCCTGCTGGAGCGTCTCGATGAACTCGGCGGCAAGCTGGCCCGCGGACGCGTGGTTGCAGTGACGGCCGGCGGCGAAACCGAGGTGTTGCGCAGTGCCGCCGACGGCAGCGAAACGGCCGCCGTGAGCCAGCGCGAATCCAACGTCGGCGTGCTTGTCGTTGCGATCAACCAGCTATTGAGTGGTTCACGCGAGTCACTCGACGCAGCGCGTGACAGCGCCGTTTTTCGCCTCGCCGCGGACAAGCTCGAGCTGGCTGAAGCGGCCTACCGCGAACAACGGGCCGAGCAGATCATTCGCCGCTCGACACAAAAGGCGGTCGTTGGCGCGCTGGCCGCGATCAGTCCTGGCACGGACGTTTTGATCCAGGGGTACATCGGCACGGCCATGACCCGGGACTTGTGTGCGCTGTTTGGCGCTGCGCCACGCGACCTGGATATCGAGGAGTTTCTGAACCTGAGCCAGGGCAGGGTTGGCAAGGCGTTGCCGCTGAGCCTTGCCGTTGCCGGCAATGGCCTGAAAGCGTTTCCGGGGCTGGGGACCGTCGCCGGAGGCCTGGTGCACGCGGTCGCTTACGGACTTATTTTCGATGCCCTGGGTCGAAGCCTGGTATCCACGTTGCGCAGGCAAGGCAGTCTGCAGCCGCGCGCCGCGGCACGGGCCTTTGAGGAAGAGCTGAGTGAGCATATTGAAGCGGGTGTTAAGCGCATTGCCGGGATGGCAATCGATACGCAAGACCGCGAGCAAAAACCCGACTAGCGACTCGGGCTCCGATCACCTGGAGCTGGCGCGCGAGAGCCTGCATGAGCTAATCAACGACAGTCGCTTGCCGGAGGGTGTGCGGGAGATCCTGGCACAGGACTACGCGGCAGTGCGTGTAATGCTCGACAAGATCACGCATGGCCACGTCCATATCGCGGTGTTCGGCCGTGTCAGTACCGGCAAATCGTCGCTGCTCAATGCGCTGATCGGCGAACCGCGCTTTGCCGTCAGCCCCCTGCATGGCGAAACTCGCCAGGCGTCAATCGAGCAGTGGAAAGAGGTCGAGGCCGGCGGCGTATTCCTGATTGACACACCCGGGCTCGACGAGGCCGGGGGCGAGGAGCGCGAGCGTCTGGCGCAGGAAGTCGCCCGGCGCGCCGACCTGGTGATTTTTGTCGTGGACGGCGATATCACCGAGAGCGAAAACAAGGCGCTGCGCACGGTCGTGGAGCAGGGCAGGCCGGTCGTTGTTGCGCTCAACAAGAAGGACCAATACACCCAGCCGGAACTCGATCGCCTGCTGCAGGCGATTTGCAGTAAAACTGACGGCATCGTCAATGCGAAAAACGTGCTGGCCGTCGCGGCTCAGCCAAGGCCGCAGCTGGTCGTTCGCCAGGATAAGAACGGCCGGGAGGTTAGCGAGGAACGCGATCGTGCTGTCGACGTGGAAGGTTTGCGGCTGCGCCTGTGGGAGATTTTCGAGGCGGAGGGAAAAACGCTTGCGGCGTTAAACGCCAGCCTGTTCGCCGCGGACCTGAGCGACCAGGTAGGACGCCGAATCCTGGAAGCCCGCCGCGAACTTGGCGAGAAACTCGTGCGCAGCTATTGCGTTGCCAAGGGTGTGGCAGTCGCCGTCAACCCGGTCCCGGTTGCTGATCTGTTCGCCGCGGCCTTTATCGACCTGGGCATGGTGGTCCACCTGTCGCGCGTTTATGACCTGCCGCTCAGCCGGCGTGAGGCGGGTTCGCTGGTCAGCATTATTGCGGCGGAAGCCGCGGCCCTGATGGGCACGGTCTGGGCGATGCATTTCGTCTCCAGCGCGCTCAAGGTTGCTACCGCGGGCCTGTCGACCTTTATTACCGCCGGTGCGCAGGGTGCGATTGCCTACTACAGCACCTATGTGGTTGGTAAAGTAGCCGGTGAGTACCTCGCCAATGGAAAATCCTGGGGTGAGGGCGGGCCCAAGCAGGTCGTGCAGGAGATCCTGGATACGCTGGACCGGGAAACGGTCCTGAACGAGGCGCGCCGGGAAATCCGCGCCAGGCTGGGTTTGAAAGCGGGCAGCGGAATCTGAGCATGGCGAATCGCAAACTGGGAGACGCAACGCTCGAGCGCATCTGGGCAACGATCGAGGACATTCCCCCGGGGCGCGTCGCCAATTACGGGCAGGTGGCGGAACTGGCCGGATTGCCCCGCGGAGCCCGACTGGTTTGTTACGCTTTGCGCGTTGTTCCCGAGGAGCGCCGCATACCCTGGTTTCGTGTTATCAATGCGCAGGGCCGTATTGCGATCGCGAAAGACAGTCCGGGGTACAAAGAGCAGGCGGAGCGCCTGCGTGCGGAGGGCGTCGTGGTTAACGGAGGGCGTGTCGACATGAGAAAATTTCGCTGGGAACCCGACCTGGATGAACTGCTCTGGAAACCTTCCGTGAGCTGGGATCAGTCATGAGCCTGAAAAAGGCGCTGCGCTCCCGGGCATTGCAACTGGCGTTGAGCCGCCCCGGTATCGCGTTGCGGCACTGGCAGGCGCGCAGGCGTCTGCCCGCCGCAGACCGCAACCTGGTCAGGGTCTTCCTGCAGCTGGACGATCCCTATTCCTACCTGTTGTTGCCGTACCTGCCGCTGCTCGAGCGCAATTATTCGATTCGGCTGGAAGTCCACCTGGTTGCCGCTACGCAGGATGAGTTCAAGCCGGAACCGGCAATGCTCGATGCCTATGCAATTCGGGACTGCCGCTTGCTGGCGCGCGAGCTGGATATCCCGTTTCTGGATGCCGGCAGCGAGCCGGCGCATGCGCATACGCGCAAACTCGAACGGATGCTTTCCGACAAGGCCTCGGGGGCTGATTATTTTACGTCCCTCGGGGCGGGCTTCACGGCCTACTGGCGCGGTGATGCCGACAGCGTCGCGAGGCAATTGCGGGAAAGCGCAACCGCCACTGACGCTGCCGCGATTCTTGATACCAATCACCGGCGGCTGCGAGAGATGGGCCATTACAGCAGCGCCATGCTGCACTTCGCGGGCGAGTGGTACTGGGGTATCGATCGCCTGCTGTTTCTCGTTGATCGCCTGGATGACCTCGGAATGCGCACGCGTTCGGAGCGCGACCAGGAAATTGAAAAGCTGCGGCGCGTGATGCGGGTGACACTGCCGCTCGCCGTCCCTGAATGTGCCGACCAGTTACCGCCGCTCGAGTTATTTTTCTCCTACCGCAGCCCCTATTCCTATCTCGCACTGCCGCGCGCGCTGCGCATCGCTGAATCTTTTGGCCTGGAGTTGCGGCTTCGCCCGGTGCTGCCGATGGTAATGCGCGGCCTTGCGGTACCGCCGGACAAGCTGCGCTATATCGTCCTCGATGCGAATCGCTGTGCACGGCGAGCCGGCATTCCATTCGGGCTGATCGGCGACCCGGTCGGCAAGGCGGCGGAGCGCTGCATCGCGCTGACGTTTTTTGCGGAACGCGAGGGCAGGGCTTGCGAGTTTGCACTGAAAGCGGCAACCGCCATCTGGTCGAGGGGGCGCGACCTGGCCATGGATCGTCCCTTGCGACGCGTCGTGGAGGCCGCCGGGCTGGACTGGCAAAAAGCCCGGGAAGCGCTCGCGAATGACAGCTGGCGCAAACAGGCCGAGGACAATCGGGCGGCGATGACGGCGATGGGATTATGGGGAGTGCCAAGCTGGAGAATCGGGGAGGTTGCCCTCTGGGGACAGGATCGTGACTGGCTGGTCGAGCGCATCATCGAGGATATGTGTGATCGCGGCGACGGGATTATCGTATGAGCAGCCCTGCCGTCATATTTTCGCACGGTCAGGAAAGCGGGCCATGGGGAACCAAGATCAAACGCATGGCAGCGGCCGCAAGGGAAGCCGGCTGCGAGGTCGACAGCATCGACTATCGCGGTATCGCAGATCCTGGGGAACGGGTCGAAAAGTGCGTTGCCCGCTGCGCCTCAATTACGGGGCCACTCGTGCTCGTCGGATCAAGCATGGGAGGTCATGTGGCGACTGCCGCGGCTAGCAGGCTGAAGCCTGCCGGTGTCTTCGTGCTCGCGCCGGCGTACTACATGCCCGGGTACGAAGCGCTTACACCGCTGCCGCCGGACTGCCCGCTGGAGATCGTGCATGGCTGGCAGGACGATGTCGTGCCGGTCGAAAACAGCATTCGCTATGCGCGGGAATGCCGGGCGGCATTGCATGTGCTGAACGGCGACCATCGACTGACCGCAAACATCGACGAGATCGTTGCACTTTTGCTGCGCTTCATCGCCTCGGTCTGAACGCGTGCGCTTTACAGCGTATCGATATAGGCGGACAGCCCCCTGATACCTGGCGTCCGGTTGGTAATTACCCAGGTTGGAATGCGGCCCAGGTAATTGCTGTAGCGGCCCTTGTCCTCGAAGCGCTCCCTGAAACCCGACAGTCGAAACAGCTTGACGTTGTCGGTGATGATGCCGCCGGCGATGTAAACCCCGCCGACCGCCCCGAGAACCAGCGCGACGTCGCCGGCGATATCCGCGAAGAAATTGAAAAACTGCTGCATGGTTGCGCGGCTGCGCGCATCGGTTCCGCCCGTTATGTGTTCCGCCACGGCAACTTTCTCGCCGTGCATGACGAGGTGCAGATCGATCAGTCCGTTTCCGGACAAGACGCGCTCCGCCGAGCAGTGGCCATAAAGGTCGCGAAATTTCGCGATCAGATCCGCCTCCGCGGCATTCCTGGCCGCCAGTGTCATATGGCCGCCCTCACCCCGAACCACGGCTGAGCAAGACCCCGATTCGATCCAGCCGGCCACCCCCAGGCCGGTCCCGGCACCGAGTACCGCACGGTTTCCGCGTACCACCGGCAGGACGGGGCCGACGAGCTCCAGGTCTTCTTCCCGAAAGGCTGGCAGGCCGTAGGCGACTGACTCGAAGTCATTGATAATACTGATAAAATCGAAACCCAGTTGTTTGGCCAGCGCGGATTTGCTGAACGCCCAGTCAAGGTTGATCATTCGAATATCGTCGCCGTGAATTGGCGCGGCCACGGCCAGGGCGGCCCTGCGGGGCCTATTTTCCCCAAAATCGGCCAAATAAGTTCGCAACAAGGCCGCCAAATCGGGATAATCCGCGTTTCTAAAGAAACGAAGCTTGTGTGCCGGCGCAAACGGACCTTGCAGCACGGCGCAACGGGAGTTGGTTCCGCCAATGTCCGCAACAAGCCAGGATTTTGAATCAGGAGAAAATGGGCACATCGCTTGTTTTTGATTCTTCACATAGTCAAGGATTGCCTATGATAAAGGTAATTCGGCCTCGGAGTCGCGGGCCAGTGTGTGAATCGAGCGTTGTGCGGACGTAGCCGGGAACCAGCGGGTACCCCTTACTTTCGAGCTCAGCCGCCGCAGGGCGGGAAAAGGTAGCAATTTCTTCGTCACCGGGTCGTGGCACCTCAAGAAAGAAAAACAAATGATATGAACGTGTCAGGTTTTTTATTTCGTCCGTTTTACTGGTTCACCGGCAAGCTCATGGGAACCTGGGTAAGGCCGGACGTGCAGCCGGAAGACCTGTCGTTCCTGCGCCAGGTGGAC
>DATCZF010000070.1:0-5711 GCA_036526055.1 Woeseiaceae bacterium | reverse complement strand
GAAGACGGAGAACCGACCGTATGGGCGGATGCACCGTTTGCTGGCGATGGCGAGCCCCTGACGCTGTCAAACCAGCTGATGCAACAGGCGAACGATTGGTATGACCCAACGGGTGAGGAACTTTGGTTCCCGTACGCCGGTTCCTACTGGGCCAACCCCGAGACTGCCGGAATCGTCTGGTGGCCGGTTTACTGCCATGCCCCCACAATCGATGGCGACTACCTGTCAATTTCGGACGAGCCGGGCCAGCAGGACAAGTTCACGCAGGAAATCCGCCTGTCGAGCCAGGGCGACAAGTACGACTGGATCGTTGGCGCCTATTACGAAAAGGCCAACAACGACTGGCAGTCGCACTTCGGTATGCCAACCAGTAACAGCTACCAGCAGTCGATGTCGCTGAATTACTGGGAGTGGTACTGGGACGATAGCTTCCCCGAAGCCACCGAGCAGTGGTATTCGGAGAGTAAATCGGAGTGGGATCAGACTGCCGTGTTCGGCGAGCTGACCTGGCATATGAGCGAAGAGATTGACGTTACCGCGGGCGGCCGCTTCTTCGACCGGAGCAACACGAATTTCTATTTCGTGCAACACCCGACGGGGCAGATGTCGACCGAAAACCTGGACGAAAATGGCAACGACTACGTGCCCGCCAACTCCGGCTCGCAGAGCGAGTTCGTACCCAAGATCAGCGTCAGCTATACCTGGGACGACAACAAGATGCTTTACGGCATGTGGACGCAGGGCTACCGTCCGGGCGGCACCAACCGCAGCCGTGGTGAGCCATTCTGGCCAAAACAGTATGACTCGGATCTCATCACGAACATCGAGATGGGTGTGAAGATGCTGTTTGCCGAGGGTGCTGGCCGCTTCAATGCGACCGCATTCAACATGGCCTGGGATGACTTCCAGATTCAGCTGATCGACCCGACGGACAAGCCGTGTACGGATGATGATGGTGAGCCGTTGTTGCCGGAATCGGTATACAACATTGCGGGCGTGTGTGGACAGCCCTGGCAGACTGTTGTGGCCAACGGTGGTGATGCGCACATTCGCGGGCTGTCGGTCGAGCTCGATTACGCGCCGAGTGACAGCGTGACGCTTGGCATGAACGCGGAGTGGCTGGAAGCCGAGACGGATACCACTCTCGATCTTGACGGTGTTGGCGAGCTCGACGTATTGGCTGGCAACCGGCTACCGATCGTGCCGGAGTTCAAATGGTCGGCGTGGGGCGAATATCACCGGGCGATCGATGCCAATCTCGATGGCTTCGTGAGGCTTCAGTGGTCTTATACGGGCGATTCCAACAACATCCTTGAGCCGATTAATGCGCTCCAGGAAAGTTCGGCTAACCCGCAGTTCCGCAACGAGGCCTACAACATCGGTGACTTGCGCGTTGGTGTGAGGGGTGAAGACTGGGAGGTCAACCTTTACGTTAATAACCTGACTGACGAGCGTGCCCAGTTGACTCATGGTACCGGACAGTACGAGTACAACTTTGGCAACAGCATCGATGGACGCTCGAATACAATGCGAGTCTACACGGTAAGGCCGAGAGAATACGGCCTCAGGTTCATGAAGCGTTGGGGCGATTAAACTGAAGTAAACAGCGATACAGAAAAGGCCGGGCATTGCCCGGCCTTTTTTTGTGTTTGACAATCCTGGCTCAGTCCTCGTAGGGCCAGACCTCGAGCCCGTGAATTGCATTGCGAATATCCATCGTCAGGTTGACTGACATCACTTTCGTGCCACTTTGCAGGTCATACAGCGAAATCGTCGATGGCGACGAACCGCCTGCCAATAACCGGTCATCGACAGGACACAGGCCACGGCCAAAACCCTGCCTGGCGACCTTGGAGTCGTCGATACCGGCAAGAAGAATGTCCGAGGGATCGTAGGTCATCACGGGAAAGGCCTGTTGTGTGCCATCACGCTGAACAAGGCGAACGCAGTCACTGGCGGTATCGTTAAACAGCACACCGTCGCTGAAGGGCCGGGCATTATGCGTGCCTGACGGCAGGCTGCAAACCTCGGTCACCTGGTTTTGCTGGTTGATATGCAGCAAGGCCTCCGTTCGCAGGCCGCTGAAATAAATGCCGCTGTTGTCGACATATACCATGTTGACGTGAAATTCATTCATCGGCCGCGGTCCGTAACCGCCGCGCGGGTCAAAGGTGTGCCCGGCCCACTCGTCGTAGTGTTTTTGCAGATGAAAGCCCCAGGTAAAGGCCTTTTCATCGAGGTCCCAGGCCAGCAGGCTATCGTAGCCGGTGGAGGTCAGGAAGACCTTGTTGCCGACATGGCAGATTTCATGGCAGTGCTTGAGGTAGCGATTACGGTGGGAGCGGACGATCTTGAAGTCCTGATCGTAGACGAACAGCTCATCACTGGCCGCGATGTAGATTTCGTCGCCGACGAAGGTGATGCCCCGCAAACCGCGGTCCGCGCCGCGCCCCTCGAAATCAATATCGCTGGTATTCCAGTCGACGACCTGCTCTGCCGCCTGTGTGGCGAAGTCAATCATGTAAACACCGCCGTGACTTTCGCCTTGCTGGCTGCCACGCACCACGGAAGTGGCGATAAGCTTGGGTAGTTTTATAGACATGGACTCTGCTAGTACTATAGGGCCTGACCGGGTTTAAGGGTCGCATCATACCGATACGTGGACGATAATTGGCAAGAAATTGCCCTGACCCGGCCACGGAAATGGTACGGGTAGTCAGTAATTGAAGACGCTAGTATTCGCATCAACAGCCAGGCAGGAGTGTTCCATGATTCGTTTGTTTATTCTTATCCCGGCAATCATGCTGGTGGCATGCCAGCAGCACGCGGCAGCCGTTCCACAGCCCGGCGAAGCCGCAGAACCACGGGAACCCTTTGTCGCCAAAGCAGTTGCCCGGTTTGATGAGCCCTGGGCCATGACCTTTTTGCCCGATGGACGCCTGCTGGTTACCGAGAAGGCGGGTCGCCTGTTTGTCGTGACACAGGATGGTGACAAATCTGCGCCGGTGGCGGGCGTGCCGGTGGTCGCTTATGGTGGCCAGGGCGGGTTCGGTGACGTCATCATTCATCCTGACTTCAGCGAAAACGGGCAGGTTTACCTGAGTTACGCCGAGGCGGGCGAAGGGGACACGCGCGGCGCGGCCGTAGCGCGAGCGACGCTGGTGCTCGATGACGCAGCGCCACGGCTCGAAGATCTTGCGATTATCTGGCGGCAGGAGCCGAAGGTGACCGGCCGTGGCCATTATGGACACCGGCTGGCGTTTTCACCGGACGGCTATCTTTTTATCGCCTCGGGTGACCGGCAAAAATTCACGCCTGCGCAGGATATGCAGCAGAACCTCGGCAAGGTCCTGCGCCTGAATGACGACGGCTCGGTGCCGCAGGACAATCCGTTTGCCGAGCAGGGCGGCATCGCAGCACAGGTCTGGACGCTTGGCCACCGCAACCCCCTGGGAATCGCTTTTGATGCAGACGGCAGGCTCTGGGAGCACGAAATGGGGCCGGCGGGCGGCGACGAATTCAACCTCGTGGTTCGCGGCGAGAATTACGGTTACCCAATCGTTTCGGACGGCGATCACTACGACGGCAGGTCAATCCCGGACCACGACACGCGGCCCGAATTTGCCAAGCCGAAAATTGTCTGGACGCCGGTCATCGCCCCTGCGGGGCTGATGATCTATCAGGGCGACATGTTCCCGCTGTGGCAGGGGGATGCTTTCATTGGCGGACTGCGTTCAAAGGCGCTGGTCAGAATCGAATTCACTGGCGAGGAGGCCCGCGAAGCCGCCCGCTACGACATGAGTGAACGGATTCGAGAAATTGAAGAAGGCCCGGACGGTGCGATCTGGTTACTCGAGGACGACGGTGGCGGAAAACTGCTCAAGCTGACGGCAGTCGAGTAGCGATCACAGGGAACGCATGCGAGATTAAGCGGTCGAACCGTGATGCCCGGCCACAATATGGAATTTGAGGCCGTGCCACATGACAAATTCGGGGTTTGCATTATATTGATGCGTACCCCCCCCAAAAAAAAGGCCAACAAGGTATTTTCCAATGCGATGCAAAGCCAAGTCGCGCAGCGTAATTATTGCGCTGCTTGCTATTGTCTCTGCGCCTGCTGCGGCAGACGCAATACGCCAGACGAAGGGTGATTTCTATGACGCGTTCAGGCAGCTCGATGTCGACCTGCCGACGCCCAATGTCTACCGGACAGCATCCGGCGCGCCAGGCGAGAAATACTGGCAGCAGGAAGCCAGCCATAAGATTCGAGTGAAGCTCGATGAGAAGGCGCTGCATATAACGGCGTCCCAGGACATCACCTATAAGAACAACTCACCGGATACGCTGCGTTATCTGTGGCTGCAACTCGACCAGAACAAGTTTCGCCGTGACTCGATTGCCGTGCGGTCGGAGACCGCCACCGAAGTCGGCGGGCGGCGCAACCTGGTCGATGAGGAAGAAGCCGTCGATACCCTGAATTACTCAGGACTGGCACGCAAACAGGCCATGGAAGACCGGGATTACGGTTTCGATATCACCGCTGTGAAGGACGGTCGTGGCAAGCCGCTACAGTACACGATCGTCGACACGATGATGCGAATCGATTTGCCGCAGGCATTGCGCAGCGGGCAAACCACCAGTTTCTCGATAGACTGGGAATTCAATATCGTGCACGAGGTGCGGATATCGGCGCGCGGCGGGTATGAGTATTTCCCCGAAGACGACACCTACCTGTTTTTCCTCGCGCAATGGTTCCCGCGCCTGGCGGCCTATACCGACTATGCTGGCTGGCAGCATAAAGCGTTCCTCGGTCGTGGTGAGTTTACGCTGGAGTTCGGCGACTACGAGGTCGAGATTACAGTGCCCGCCGATCACATCGTATCGTCCACCGGCGTGCTGCAGAACCCGTCCGAAGTGCTGACGGCGCAACAGCGGCAGCGTTTGAAGCAGGCGGAAACGGCAAAGGCTCCCGTTTTCATCGTGACGCCGGAAGAAGCTGCGGAGAATGAGAGGGAAGGCACCGACGCGACTGCGACATGGGTGTTCAAGGCAAAGAACGTCCGCGATTTTGCCTGGGCCAGCTCGCGCAAGTTTATCTGGGATGCCATGGGCCATCGGCAGGACGACAGCGAAAACCCGCTGGTGATGGCGATGTCCTTCTACCCGAAAGAAGCGGAACCGATCTGGTCGAAATACTCGACACACGCCGTCATTCATACGATGGATGTCTATTCGAGTTTCTCGTTCCCTTATCCCTATCCGACTGCCCAGTCAGTCAACACCTGGAAGAGTGGCGGCATGGAGTACCCGATGATTACGTTCAACGGGTACCGGCCGGATCCATTCGAGGCCGAGAACGCGGTTGAGGGGGCGCCGGATCGAACCTATTCCCGTCGCATCAAGTACGGTCTTATTGGCGTGATCATTCACGAGATTGGCCACATCTATTTCCCGATGACGGTGAATTCGGATGAGCGCCAGTGGACCTGGATGGATGAGGGAATCAACAGTTTTCTCGATTACGTATCCGCGATTGCCTGGGAGGAGAACTACCCCAGCTATGGCGATAACGTCAACGTTCTCGACTCGATTACCGAGTACATGGTGAGCGAAAACCAGGTCCCGATCATGACGCAGTCGGACTCGATCCTGCAGTTCGGTCCCAATGCGTATTCCAAGCCAACCGCTGCGCTGATCGTCCTGCGGGAAAC
>DATCZF010000069.1:0-5835 GCA_036526055.1 Woeseiaceae bacterium | reverse complement strand
CAATTCCGTATTTTGCCGAAATCGCTCCACCAGGTCCGGATTGGCGATGTATAGCTTGCCGAAGGAAACAGCGTCCGCCTCACCCGCCTCGAGCAAAGCCATTGCGCGCTCCTTGTTGAATTTTTCATTGGCGATCAGCGGGCCGCCAAAGGCCTTCTTCAACGCCGATGATAGCGAAGGCAGCTCCCGATGCTCCCGCGTGAAAATGAAGGCAATGCCTCGCTTGCCCAGTTCCCGCGCTACGTAACTGAACGTCGCCAGCGGATCGTCATCGCCCATGTCGTGGGCGTCACAGCGGGGCGCAAGGTGCACGCCCACCCTGCCCGGCCCCCAGACGGAGATCGCGGCATCGGTAACCTCCAGCATGAAGCGGGCACGGTTCTCGATCGAACCACCATATCGATCGGTCCGATGATTGGTCGAACTCTGCAGAAACTGGTCTGGCAGATAGCCATTCGCGCCATGGATTTCAACGCCGTCGAAACCGGCCTTCCTGGCATTTTCCGCGCCCTGGCGGTAGGCCTCGACAATGCTCGTGATTTCCTCCGGCTCGAGAGCATGAGGCACGCCAAAAGGTGTCTCCGGCCTTATCAGGCTTACGTGCCCCTTGGGCGCAATGGCACTCGGCGCCACGGGCAAGCTGCCGTCGAGGTAACTCGGATGCGAAATGCGGCCAACGTGCCACAGCTGCAGAAAAATGCGTCCGCCCGCCTCATGCACCGCTCGAGTGACAAGCTTCCAGCCCTCGATCTGGGCCGTCGACCAGATGCCGGGCGTATTCGGATAGCCCACACCCATCGGAGTCACCGCGGTCGCCTCGCTGACGATCAGCCCGGCTGAGGCGCGCTGCGCGTAATACTTCGCCATCAGGGCATTCGGCACGCGACCATCGACGGCGCGGCATCGGGTCAATGGCGCCATGATAATCCGGTTGGGAAGCCTCAGCTCTCCTAGCTGAATTGGGTCAAACAAGGTGACCATCGTTAATCCATTCTTGTTGTTCGGAATTCTCAGGGGAGAAGTACTTGGCACGGCCTTTTACAGGGTCAAGATAGCAGTAAACCAGCGAGCTCGCGACCACGGGTCCTCGGTCGGCGCATATGGTACTTCAGCCGTGTGGGTACGGCGACATTTGACTGCCGACAGCCTGCCATTCTGCGTTACCCCGAACGCTGTTATCGCCGCAGCGAACGTGCACACGATAGTCTTGCGGGACGCCCTGTTGAGCTTTTCGCTGAATCTGCTGGCTGGGAATCGCCACGTCAGCATTGCAGCAAAGCGGGTCGGCGGCCACCAAGACACTGAATATCAAACGAATTTCGTGCCCGCTTAGAAATTCTTCAGAAATCTTTCAGACCCTCCTGAGGACTCCAGCACTGCTCCTGACTAGGCTGAGAATCGTCAACAAAGACAACGGTATTGACCAGCCAGGAAGGAGAACATCATGAACAAGTGCCGCCATATTTTTGCCAGTGCATTAATTCTACTGGGATTCATCGTATTGTCTGCTCCCGCCAATGCCTATGAAGTCAAATTCATAAACAGCTCAGGCGTCGCATTCGATGCCATAGAGAGCCAACAGTACGATGAAGCGATCGATCAGCTCAGGGCAATGATTGCCGAAAAATCCCCCAAAATGGATATTCAGCTTGCCAACCTCTGCACGGCGCTGGTAGTCAGCAACCGCCTGGAAGAGGCCAAATCCGCCTGTGATCAGGCAGCGAACAACCGCGGCAGGTACCTGAGTACGGTCTTGAACAGCCGCGGCGTAATGAACGTCTTGCAGGGCGATTTTGAGGCCGCGATCGACGACTTCAGTCTCGCCGCGGATAAAGCCAGCCATCCGGCTCTCCCACACCATGCCCTTTGGGCGAAAGTGCCGGGCATGCCAAATCGCAGCACCCCGGATTCGACATATCATGAGATTGCAGATCTGGCCATGCAGAACTATGCCAAGGCAGACAAGCGCTGGGCCGCCATACGCGCCACAGAAGCCGAATCGCTGAAAGCTTCCGTCAGCGACTAGCGCTTTTACGCAGTTCGAAGGGAGTGCGACAGGTCGCCATCGCGACGGGCCGGGCAGGCGAAGCCACCGAGGCTTCCCCTGGTCCGGCCGGCCGCATTTCGAGCTGAAAACTCGCACGCCGATCCCGGGCAGCCTGTTTGCGATGGAAGCACACTGCAGAATCGTTGCCTGTCACTCAACAACCAGCCCAGACAGTCGCGACTACCCCTTGCGAATCGAGAAACTCCCGTTGGCTTTGGCAACCAATTTGTCTCCCGCATACAGCGAAGCCTCAATATTGGCCACTGACCGGCCCTTGTGCACCACGGCGCTGCGACAGGTGATCGTGCCTTCCCTGACAGACTTGAAGTAATTGATCTTGACCTCGATGGTCACGCAGGTTTCCTCCGGGGCAAGCAGCGTATAAAGGGCTGCTCCCATGCCGGTATCGGCCAACGCAAACAAGACGCTACCGTGGACTCCACCCAGCGAGTTCTTGTGGTATTCCTGCAGCTCAACTGACAGCGTACTTTTCCCTTCGCCCCGCTCGACGATATGCAGGCCGAGATGCCCGGCAAACGGGAACTGATCTGCCGGCATCGGAATCATTGCGCCGCCTCTTCGATTTCGATCTTTTCCGGGAAGGTCAGCAGCGATGGAGGACGCTCAGCCTGCAGCCGTTTGGCGGTTTCCTCGACACCGGCGAACACGCGCAACAGGTTGCCGCGCGTCAGCTTGGCGATGTTTTCCTCGCTCCAGCCCCGCTCCAGCAATTCTGCTACCAGGTACGGGTATCGGGAAACATCCTCCAGCCCCTGAACCAGGCTGTCACCCGTCTGGCCATAGAAGTCACCACCGATACCGACGTGATCGTAACCAGCCACCTTCGCCACATGTTCGATATGGTCCGCGACGTCTTTCAGGGTGGCCAGCGGCGGCTCGCCGTGATCGATTCGGTATTGCTTTTCGATAGCGAGTTCTTCGGCTTCCGTGGTCATGTGTTTGGTCAGCTCGAACAACTCGATACCCCACTCACGGTTCGCCTCGTTGACGAAGCTGGGAATGAAGGTAACCATGACGACACCGCCGTTCGCAGTAACCCGCTTCAGGACATCATCGGGTACGTTTCGATCATGCGCTGTCAGTGCCCTGGCCGACGAGTGGGAAAAGATAACCGGGGCCTGGGTCACGTCCAGGGCGTCATTCATCGTGTCGGCTGAAACGTGCGACAGGTCGACAATCATGCCGAGCCTGTTCATCTCTCGAACGACTTCCTTACCGAACTCAGTGAGACCCTCGTGGCGCGATTCGTCGGTGGCGGAATCTGCCCAGTCGTTGGTATGAAAATGCGTCAGCGTCATGTAGCGGGCGTCAAGGTCGTAATAGGATCGCAACGCTCCCAGAGAATTGACAATCGTGTGTCCGCCTTCAACCCCGATCAGTGACGCAATCTTGCCTTCCCTGCGCGCCTGTTCGATGTCGGCCACGCTGGTCGCCAGCATGAAATCATCCGGATACAGGTTGACCAGCCGATGCGCAATGTCGAACTGCTCGAGCTGATTGCGCATTGCGTCCAGCCTGGACAAGGAGCTCGGTACATACACTGACCAGAACTGGGTGCCCACGCCGCCCTTACGCAGCCTTGGTATATCCGTATCGCCTTCTGCAACCACCGTGAGGTCATGTCCTTCTACGTTGCGCCCGAACCGCTCGCGAATCACGTAGGGCAAGTCGTTATGGCCATCCACCAGCGGCGCCTCCGCAAGAATCCGGTTAGCCTGGTCCAGATAGGTCTCCGTCGGTTGCGGGTCTTTGGGCGCATAAAACACGATGAGAAGAAAACCACCCAAAACCGCTGCGTATATGTATTTCGGCATCGAATCCACCTTCTTGATCATCAGATACTCTTGACTGGCGTAGTGTCCGTGGGTCGCATCCTATACAGTGACGAAGTGAATTATTTTGCGCGCTGATTTGCGTATTTTCTCCTCAGCGACGCACCCTGCAGCCCTACTAACGCATGGCATCCAGTAATACAGACAATACATGATCGTCGTCCAGTGATTGTTCGTCCCAGATATTCCATGCAGTAAATACCGCGACCAGGTCATACTCGGGCAACACGATTAACTGTTGCCCACCGAACCCGCTGCCCTGCCAGGAGTAGGTCTGCATGCCACCTTCGTAGGGGGCAAGCCACCATTGGTACCCGTAACGCCATGTCCGGTAATCAGGATCAGACAATGGTGAAGTCGCGCGCTGCACCCAGCCCTCCGGTAGCAGCCGCTTGCCCTCCCAGACGCCGTCCATTGCATACAGGTAACCGATCTTTGCCAGATCGCGGGGCGTCAGATACAAGCCACCCTCGGCATCGGTCTCCCCGGCTGGCGTCTGTTTCCAGTAAAACTCAGTGATGCCCAATGGCGCGAACAAATGCTCTTCGGCATAGGCAAGGGCATGCTCGCCGGTCGCCTGGCGCAGTACCTGGTTGATTAGCATCGTTACGCCGGAGTTGTAAACGTAGGTCGACCCCGGTTCAGCTGCCATGGGGAGCCCCCAGACATGCGCTGTCCAGTCATCGAGTGATTCCATGACCGCGCAGCCATTGCGCGGATCGGTGTAATCGTAAGTGTCTTCATCCCACTGGATGCCGGCCGTCATCGTAAGCAGATGCTCCAGCGTCATTCGGGACCGCCGCGGATCTGTATCGGGAGCCTGGTAATTCGCTAAGAAATCAGCAGCCCGAACGCTCGTATTCTCAATCTCGCCCCGCTTAATCGCGATACCGATCAGGGTCGCCATCACTGACTTGCTGACCGATTGCATCGTGTGCAATTTGCCGCCCTTGTAATAGGGATGCCACTCGGGATCGTAATAGTTATAGGGTCCACGCTGCTGGGCAGCTTGTGCGTTGAAAAGCGTCTCGTAATCCTGGGGATATGCGCGTTCATAAACTACGTGACCATTACGAATCACCAGCATGCCATCGACATAGCCGTGCTTTCCGGCAGCGATCTCCTCATCCAGCGCTTGTAGTACTTGCTCGTCCATAGCCTGCTCCGATGGAGTCGATTCCAGCCAACCCTTTGTCGGGAAACTGGCCGAAGCCCTTGCGTCAGCGGCAATGCCATCGGGCGGGTCGAGAAGATCCTCGACAGGTTCCGATTCTTTGGGCTGGTAAGCGAGGATAAGAAGAAATCCACCGAGGACTGCTGCATAAATGTATTTCGGCATTATATTCACACTGTTTGACGAGTTTTCCGATCAAGCGGCCAGTACATGCTACACGGATATGCGGATTTTTCATGATCACGGGCACGATATGAAGGCGTCCTCAGAGGGCAACGGGGTAAAGCGTGTTTGTTGGTCGATGACAAGAATGGCGAACAGCATGCCAGGTCAGGCGCTGCCGTTTCAGGCATCGCTTTCTATTTTTTGATTTTGAGCGCTTTTCTCGCCCGTGCCAGCGTTTCGTCGAAATAGCGCTCCATCGCTGCATTCGTGCCGCGGCAACCGTCGACCACTCTGCTCGCCCATTCCAAATAACCCACGCGTCGCGCCATGTCCCAGTCTTTCGGGGGTGACTGCGCTACGTCTCGTACGTTGCAGGTCTTGTCCGCAAGCTTGATCAGCTTGGCGCGGTCGGACATGTGCGCCGTGTGCTCTATCTGCAGGCGCTTGCGTTCCGCTTTGTCCAGTGTCGTGTCATCGGTGACTTCCGCGACGAGATCACGCACTTCGGGACCAAACGCGTTGTCGATTTCATCGAAGGTGGTCTCCGTATCCTCCACGGTATCGTGCAGGATCGCCGCCATCAGCACCGCAAGATC